>CALIIL010000010.1 GCA_938017685.1 uncultured Chitinophagaceae bacterium | reverse complement strand
GTTAATAACATCCCTGCAATTGAAGCTGCATTTTCAAGGGCTACACGAGCTACTTTAGTAGGATCAATAACACCACCTTTAAATAGGTTTTGATATTTCTCGCTACGTGCGTTAAAGCCATAATCAGCTTTACCTTCTTTTACATTCTGCACAATAATGCTACCTTCTAAACCAGCATTAGCTACAATTTGACGTAAAGGCTCTTCCAATGCGCGACGTACAATGGCAATACCTGTAGTCTCATCAGCATTCTCACCTTCCATTTTATTTAAAGAGGCAATAGCGCGGATAAAGGCAGTTCCACCTCCAGGAACGATACCTTCTTCTACTGCAGCACGTGTTGCGTGTAATGCATCATCCACTCTATCTTTCTTTTCTTTCATTTCAATCTCAGTCGCTGCTCCAACATAAAGCACGGCCACACCACCACTTAACTTAGCTAAACGCTCTTGTAACTTCTCACGATCGTAATCGCTAGTAGTTGTTTCGATTTGTGTTTTAATTTGATTTACTCTTGATGTGATATCCGCTTTCTTGCCTTTACCACCCACAATTGTAGTGTTGTCTTTATCAATAGTCATGCTCTCACAAGTACCTAAAGCACTAATGTCAGCACTTTCTAACTTATGACCCATTTCTTCACTAATTACCGTCCCTCCTGTAAGAATAGCAATGTCTTGCAACATTTCTTTACGACGATCTCCAAAACCAGGTGCTTTAACAGCTCCTACTTTAATGGTACCACGTAATTTATTTACTACCAATGTAGCTAATGCTTCGCCTTCTAAATCTTCAGATATGATTACTAATGGACGGCCTGTTTTTGCTACACCTTCTAATATGTGTAGGATATCCTTCATGGTTGAGATTTTCTTATCGTAAATCAAAATGTAAGGATTTTCAAACTCAGCATTCATCTTTTCTGAATTAGTAACGAAGTACGGAGATAAATACCCTCTGTCAAATTGCATACCTTCTACAACATCTACTGTTGTATCTGTGCCTTTTGCTTCTTCAACTGTAATTACACCAGCTGTACCTACTTTGTGCATTGCTTTTGCAATTAAGCCACCAATTTCGCTGTCATTATTAGCCGAAATAGTACCAACTTGCTCAATCATTTTTGTATCGTTGCCTACTTTCTTGCTTTGCTTTGCTAAGTTCTTTACAACTGCATTGACCGATTGATCAATCCCTCTTTTCAAATCCATTGGATTGGCTCCAGCAGCTACATTACGCAATCCTTCTTTAATGATTGATTGTGCCAATACAGTTGCAGTTGTTGTTCCATCTCCAGCTACATCAGCCGTTTTAGAAGCAACTTCTTTAGCCATTTGAGCCCCCATGTTTTCCATTGGATCTTCTAGCTCAATTTCTTTTGCTACCGTTACACCATCCTTTGTAATATGTGGTGCTCCAAATTTTTTCTCAATAACTACGTTACGACCTTTAGGTCCTAAGGTAACTTTTACTGCATCTGCTAGTGTATCCACGCCCTTCTTCATTTTGTTGCGTGCTTCTAGGTTAAATATTATTTGTTTTGCCATTTTCTTTAAATGTTTAGTTGTTTTTTGTTATTTGTTTAGTTGTGTTTTGCGTTATTGGGCTTCGACAAGCTCAGCCTGACAAGGATTTCAGATTGACATCTGTCACCCTGAGCTTAGCTTACCACCTTTAGTGTGGTCGCAGGGCGTTATTTTCTAATTATACAATCGCCAATATATCGCTCTCGCGCATGATTAAATAATCAGTTCCCTCAACGTTTAGTTCAGTACCTGCATATTTTCCATAAAGTACTGTCTGACCAACTTTTACAGTCATTGGTTCTTCTGGTTTACCGTTACCAACTGCAACCACTTTTCCTTTTTGTGGTTTTTCTGTTGCTGTATCAGGAATGATAATTCCTCCTGCAGATTTTGTTTCTGCTGCTGCTGCCTCAACCAATACACGGTCGTGCAGTGGGGTAATGTTTACTTTTTTAGCCATTTTTATTCTGTTTTTTAGTTTAAACTTTGAATTATACTCTTACATAGCATTAAATATGCCAATGGATAGGGCATAAGACATTTTAACAGCTATTGTATTTTTTGAGCAAAAATTCGGACATAATAGCAAAAGAGCGAGCCTACTTATTTCTTTTTGGCAGTTCGGCTATAATAATTAACCATATACACACCTGCAACGGTAATAATTGCTCCAATGATTAATTGTAAACTAATAGGCTCGTCTAATAATATAGCTCCGCAAATCAGGGCAATTATAGGTATAATATAAGCATAGATGCCAGCAATTTCTTGAGGCAAATTTTGCAAAGCATACATAAAGCATAAAAAGCAAAGTATAGAACCTACAATGATTAGATATATTAATAAAAACCAAGCTTCTGAAGGCAAATGTAAATTATGACTTTCGCCTCTAAAAACTAAGAACAGTGCTAATTGCAAGCCACCAAAGAGCATTTGCCAACCTAAACCGCCAAAACCATTTTTCTTTTGTACATATCTAGTTGTTACTATAGTTCCAAATGTCCAACTGAGTACGCCAAGTAAGCATAGCATTATACCTCCTCTAAACTCTGATCGCAATAAATCATCCAAAAAACCTGAGAAAATAAAAGCCACACCGCCAAAGCCGATCAACAAGCCTATCAAGGATTTAGGATGTATTTTTTTCTTAAAAAGAATGAAATTAAATAGCACCAAGAACAAAGGAAACAAGCAGCTGAGCAAGGCGCCCAAACCCGAGGGTATAAACTTAATACCCCAAGTTGTAAAACCATTGGCGCCCATAAAGAATAAAAAACCGAGTACGAAATGAAGCAATACCTCCTTAGCCGTAGGCACATACTTGTTCTTAAAGAAGAAATAGCTCATCATGATTAAGCCAGCAATGGTCTGTCTTATGGCTGTCATAAACAAGGGGTCAAAATATTCCATAGCCATCTTAGACACAACCCAAGTTGTACCCCAAAAAAAAGAAATTCCTGCAAGCGCCCAATAGGCTTTGGCTGATTGTGTTGGCAAGACCATGCAAAGGAAGCAAAAACTCGCTGATTATAAGTAAAAACTAGATATGTTAAAATATATGGCTTAACGAAATTTTTATACATATCAAGTGCCTAATTATATAACTTTACGATTAAACATAAATACAATGAAAAAATTTATCTTATTCGCCATAACACTTTTGCTTAGCACAGGTGTAGTAATGGCCGACAAAAAATGTTGCAAAAACAAAAAAGCTTGTAAAAAAGAAGCTTGTGCAAAAAAAGCATGTGCATCTAAGAAAGCATGTTGCAAAAACAAAAAAGTAGCTACAGCAGCGCCAATGCATGCATGTTGCCAAAAAGCAGTAGCAGCTGGTAAAATGCCATGTTGTGCTAAGAAAGCGACAACGGCAGCAGTTGAGGAAGATATCGTTGAAATAAACGAAGACGGTACAACAGCCGAATAGTTTTGGTGTAACGAACAGAATACAAAATAATTAAAACAATGAAACAATTTATCCTACTCGCCTTAACACTTTTGCTAAGCACAGGTGCAGTATTGGCCGATAAAAAATGTTGCAAAGGGAAAAAAGGTTGCGACAAAAATCAAACATGTGCAAAGCACAAAACAAAGGCTTGTTGTCAAAAAACAGCAAACGTTTCGAAAAAAGCTTGTTGCAGTAAAACAGCAGCAGCTACTAAAAAGTCATGTTGTGCTAAGCTTGCTTCAAGAGATACTTCTGAAGAAGAGCAAATTGAAATAAATGACGAAGGCATAATTGTAAACGAAGACGGTACAAAATAGTCTTTATTTAAAACCTTATATAAAAAATCCTGACCATTGGTCAGGATTTTTTTATATGACTGTGTTTTGATTTGGACAAACGCTCCAAGGAATTAATTAAGGCTTATACTTACTTTCTCTTAAGAATTGTTGCGCTGGAAGATTAAGTTGCATTAACTGTTGCAAGCTTGTTTCGGGATGTTCTTTCATATACCCTCTAACAATTTGCCAACCGAGCCAAGAGCCTAAATTACCTGGCGATTCATTGGGCATGCCAGCCGTTGTTGGGCCATCATTAACCATTGGTAATATTTTTTGCCAACTGGTGCTATAGAGCATCTTCTGGCTTATTAGCCAATGATATACCATAGCTTCATTTTCCTCGCACCAATCCAACTTTTCATCACTATAACCCATGATACTTGCATCATTGGCCGTGCGCACAACATTTTCTGTAAAGTATAATTCCTTGCCTTTATAAATCATCATTTCCATCAACGTCTTACCACTATAGTTAAAGGGAAACTTTGACTCAAAAAATGACTTAGAAGCATGCACTGGTATCATGGCAGGATTTCTATTGACTAACTCATATTCCGGAATTTGTACAGCTGCATAAAAAGGATAATCCTTACTGAGGTACATATCCAAGCCAATACAAATGGCAGAGTCTATAGTAACCGCACTCCAAAAATTTAAACCTGAGATAAAATAGTACGTTTTGCCTATGACCTCATTAGGGTAGTAATACTTAATGTTCTTGTATAGTTGCAATAAATCCTGATCAATATTATCTGTATTAGGAAAATGAGCTTGTACCGTATCATTCAAATGAACATAATCTTTATAAGTAAGAAAATGGCGCATGCCATCCTTAAAAACCTTCTCTCCATTACCGCCAAAACCAATTAACTCGCCAAAATAGGTATCCGAAAAATTAGGATGCTGCGCGCGTAAAGTATTGACTCCTGCAGCAATATTATTGGTGTCAATGGCAAACACTAATTGATCAAAGCGCACCGCTTCCATTTCCACCTTTACATTAGACGTATCCAATGGCTTTTTTTGCTCTTTTGAGGGCTTGCAAGCACTAAAAAGAAGCAATATCAAATAACAAGTAATTAAAAGAAAAGAGGCACTAGGTAGAAAAGTAGTTGAGTACTTTTGCTTTATCATAAGAAATCGTTTCAAGAAACAAATAAACGATAATTGTGAGACTATAAAAACTAAAGATTATGAAAAAAACAATTTTATTAAGTTTAGCAGTAATGCTATTAGCAGGAAGTGCCTTCGCTCAAGACGGCGGATCTAAAGTAGAAAGCGCATTGAAAAAATATCGCTTCGGCTTATTTGTAGGACCAACATTTAACTCTTTAAAGCCAACAGTTGATGCTGTAGACGGAGGTGACAAAGGAGATTACAAAGTATCTTCGACATCAGGTCGTACTAGTTTTAGCGTGGGCTTAAACGCTGAGTTAGCTTTTAGTTCAAAATATTCTATTTACTCAGGCATTGGTTTAGAATGGAATGGAGGTTCTCTATCAGCCACACATGATACTTCTTCTACGCTCAACCCTGAATATGCTTCTTCTGCTGATGTTACTTATAGAAATCAGTATTTGGCTATTCCTTTAGGCTTGAAAATGTATGCTTTTGAAGTGGCTGATTTTAAAATATTTGCTCAAACGGGTTTTGATGTTTCATTACTACTTAGTCAAAAAGGCGATTGGAACATAAAAGGTGGCCCTAAAGTAATAGACAGCATAGGTGAAAACCAAAAGTTAAATGACGTGGCAAGAGTGTTTCCAATAAATGTGGGTTGGCATATCGGAGCAGGAGCTGAATATGGATTAGCCAACGGAAGTGCTGTTTATGCTTCAATTTTGTATAGAAACGGTTTCACAGATTATACTACACCGCAATCTAACGATGATGGATATAAATTTTCGGATGGTAACATTCGTAGCAATACAATTGCAATCCGTATCGGCTACTTCTTTTAATTAAATAAAATATTTATTTACAAAAGCCCTCCTGCTCAAGCAGGAGGGCTTTTTTATTTTACCTTTGTAAGGCATGAAAATATTCTTAGCACAACAGAATTATATCATTGGAGACTTTGAGCATAACCTTTCCAAAATAAAAGAAGCAACAAACAAAGCAATAGAACAAGGAGGTGACCTTATTGTCTTTTCAGAATTAAGCATTTGCGGTTACCCGCCTCGAGACTTCTTAGAGTTTAATGATTTTATTAATCGATGCGAAAGTGCGATTGAAGAATTACTTCCATTATCTAAAAATATAGGCATCATCGTGGGCGTTCCAGAACGCAACCCACAAGTTGAAGGGAAAGATTTATTTAATAGCGGCTTGCTGTTGCACGAAGGTGAAATAAAAGGTAGCGCCAGAAAAACACTCTTACCAACCTATGATATTTTTGATGAGTATAGATATTTTGAGCCTGCATTTGATTGGAAATGCATAGACTTTAAAGGACTAAAATTAGCCATCACAATCTGTGAAGACATTTGGAATTTGAATACAGGTAGCGAGAACATGATATATAATCCATTATACAGAACTACACCCATGGATGAACTAATGAAAGAGCAGCCTGACTTAATGATTAACCTCAGCGCATCTCCATTTGATTATACACATGCAGAGGACAGAATGGCTATGGTTAAAGCCAATGTAGCAAAGTATAAAATACCTATGCTCTATTGTAATGGTGTTGGTTCTCAAACCGAAGTAATATTTGATGGGGGAAGTTTAGTATTTGATAAAAATGCTAACCTTATTGAAGAGGGTAAATACTTTGAAGAAGATTTAATTGAAGTAAACTTAACAAAAGATGGAGGCTTTACTGAAACAATAAAACAATCGTCTCACGATCTACCCAGCGAAGAATTAACACCGCCAAACTATGAGCCCAACTTAAATATTGATAGAATATACCACGCACTGGTCATGGGTATTCGCGATTACTTTAATAAGCTTGGCTTTAAGAAAGCAACGCTAGGTGCAAGCGGCGGTGTAGACAGTGCGCTTACGCAAGCCTTAGCTGTTGCAGCATTAGGAAAAGAAAATGTACATGCCATATTAATGCCCTCACAATTTTCGAGCGACCATAGTGTGAGTGATGCGGAACAACTGTCAATCAATCTTGGTAATAAATATGACACTATAGCTATTGAGCCTATTTACAAATCGTTTATGGCGCAACTTGAACCACACTTTAAAGACTTAGCCTTTAATGTCGCGGAAGAAAATATACAAGCCAGAAGCCGCGGCAACTTGCTTATGGCCATGGCGAATAAATTTGGATACATCTTATTAAACACATCGAACAAAAGTGAATTGGCCGTTGGTTACGGCACACTCTATGGTGATATGGCTGGTGGTATTTCTGTCATTGGCGATATATATAAAATGCAGGCTTATAAATTATGCGAATACATTAATGACCAAGCGGGCAAAGAAATCATCCCCTTAAACATTATAACAAAAGCACCGTCGGCAGAATTGCGACCAGACCAAAAAGATAGCGATAGCCTACCCGATTATTTAGATCTAGACACGATCCTTTATCAATATATTGAACTAAGAAAAGGCCCAAAAGAAATCATTGCGTTGGGTTATGATGAAACGCTAGTCAATCGAATATTAAAAATGGTTAATCGAAATGAGTACAAGCGTAATCAGTTTTGCCCTATTATCCGTGTATCCTTTAAGTCCTTTGGTGTGGGTCGCCGCTTACCTATTGTTGGGAAGTATTTGAGTTAGAGCGTAACACCCAACGTAAGAAAAAACAAACGAGGCTGCGCAGGAATAATTCCCGGACCAGGATATAATTGTGCTCTTCGTGTAAAGTAGGTTTCATTCAACACATTTGTGCAACTGCCCTCTAAGCTAAGAAATTTATTAAATTTATAGGACGCACTAATATCTAACACTTGATAAGCAGGAATTACACCTTCAATGGCTGAGGAAGTATACTTGGCATTTGTTGCGTCAGAATAATGCTTGGCGGTATAGTTATATTGTGCCCCTACCTTCCAATTGTTCTTTTGTATTTTACTACCAAATCGCAGCACAACGGGCGGCACCATTTCAACATTATTACCATCAATGGCAATGTCTTTGCTATTAAAATATCGCGCATTGATAAAAGACATATTTGCATAGGTTGTCCAGTTAAATAATTTCCACTTGAGCAAGTGGTTTAAATCGTAAGCGACAAAACTTTCAATACCCATATTGCGAGAAGCACTCACATTTGTTCTAAGGCGATAATCCAAATAAAGCGGAGGAACATTAGCTTGTAATATTTGACCAATTCTATTGTTGTAATAAATATAAAACAAGGTGGATTCAAACTTTAAATACGAACCTTTCTCCGCTTTAAAGGTAAGGTCGGCTGTATAACCTTTCTCATCTTCAATGTTGCTATCAATGACAAAGTTTGGGTTCTGCACGCGAAGGTCTGAAAAGTTTATTGCGCGATAATTCTGCGATACATTTCCTATCAACTCCATATTCTCATTAATTAAATAACGCGCGCCAACGCCTGCAATGGCAAATTGTCGTTGCCTTCCAATATTCTCATCATTGCGCACATCCGCAATTAAGTTCCCCGCGAAATCAAAAGAACGCTCTCGGTAATAACCATTGGCTCGTGTATTAATATATTCTAATCGTAGCCCTGGCGTTATACTCAACTTGCCTAATCGGAAAATATGCTCGGCAAAAAATGCCACATTTTTATTCGGATATTTGTATTCAAAATTCTCAGGGTAGGCATCATTTAAAAAAGTAAAATTGGCATCACGTCCATTGTTTGCCATACCTTGGCGAGAAAAAGTATTGCCTTGGTACACACGCACACCAGCTACTAATTCATTGCTATTATTTTTTAATTTATAACGTTTATGCAAGCGAAGCTCACCACCCACATTTTTAAATATTCCATCAATTAATAATCTATTCTGTCCAAAATCTGTGACATTAATTCTATCCAATATGCCCAAGCTTTGTCGCTGAGCAACCAAGCCAAAAATGCGCACATTCACTTTTAGATTAGACGAAAACTTATACGTTCCGGATACCGATAATAAATCCCAACGCACGCCAAACCAATTGCGCTCACGCACGCTCTGTTGTGCATCTTGCTCAAACAAAGCATCTGTAAGCCCTCCCGACTGTTGCGATAAATAATCTAAATGAGTATACTCCGCATTAAGCTTAAGCGCTCCTTTACTATAAGTCAATCTGCCAAAATAATTATTCGCATCTAAACTACTGTTAGCTCGCCAGCCTTCTCCTTTTCTTTTTTGATAAAAGGCAAAATAACTTAAACCATTTTTTAAGGTGCCACTCAATTCATTGTATGAACTAATATATTTATACGAACCCAAACTGTGCTTCCCTCGATATTGAATGGCTTTACCCTGCGCACTTTCTCTAAATTTAAAATTAACCGCGCCGCCAAATTGTGTACCATACTGCAAGGCTGCTGCACCACGTGTAACTTCTATTTCCTTCAATGCATCAGCAGGTGGTGTGTAATAACTTTCAGGATACCCCAACGCATCCGCACTTATGTCATAACCATTTTGGCGGGTGTTAAAATTGCTTGTTCGAGATGGATTTAAACCACGCCCACCAATATCCAATTGCAAACCAGCGTAATCACTTTCCCAAATATTTAAACCGGTAACCGTTCCATAAATTTGGCGTGCATTATTAGCCGCTTTATTGGCCACCAAATTATCCATGATAATCACTTCATTTTTCTTTCCTTCAAAAACAGCAAAGTCATTGACCCCACTTTTTGATTTAGTATCACTAATACTATCCTTTCGTTCGCGTATCGTAATCTCCTTTAGCTTTCCCTTTAGCCTGCCCACTTGCCCGAGCGCACAATGCGCTAGCGTACAATAGACTAATATGGCAATAATCTTTTTCATTTATCTATACGGATAACTTGTTACCCAATTTCTTGCTGCCCAGCTGTCTTCAATTTCTGCTAAGTTTACATTCGGATTAATATACAATGCACTCGGTTGCCCATTTAATGTTACGAAGGTATTCGTTCTTACTTCCACATCCTTCATTCCTTTATCTTCATAATGATTTTTAAGAAAATGTGCGTACTGCAATATAAAATCGGGTTGAATAGCTAGCTGTTTTTGTTGTTGCGCTGTCAAAAACTCTTCATTATAAACCTCACCTTTTTTTTCCTTTCCTTTTTCATTAATAAAAAAAGTAGCATCTCCTGCCTTCTCAATAAGCATTACGCGCCAGCTAAACCGGTAGCCTTGTTCTTTCCAAAATAAACTATCACTATAAAGAAGGCACCTTAATGGGAACAAAAGTTGAAATATAAAAAACAATACAACGCACATCTTTATACCTTTTAAAACAATAGCATTCCATTCATAAGAGCGGAAACGATTAATATATCTATGCATAGGTGTTGTAATACCAGCGAAGGATAAGAGCCGTTGTTGCCAATTATAATGCCATCGTGGCGAAAAGAAAATCATGGTCATTAATATCATTACAAATGGAAATACGCCAATTGGAAATAACCAACGTGTGAGTAAATGAAAAACCACAACTAAAAAAAAAGCAAACTTACGTGTACGGATATTTACCAATAAAAAAACGATAGCTAAATCATAGAACATACCTACCCAGCTAAATAAATAAGCCACCCATTCCTGCTCAAATAATGGGCCCAATAAAAAATATTCTCCGCGAGAAGGCAGCCATATTTTCAATGGCAAAGCCTCTAATAACCAAGGCGCATTCAACTTAGCAATACCTGCAAATATGTACACAATGGCAAGCTGTAATTTGAGGACATTAATAGTCCAACTAGGAACTCTATTGGCAAATAAGGCCGGCTGCATATAAGCATCAATGGAATAAGACACATGGGCCGGAACGATAGTCATGAGCAATGCAAATAGGCTTATAAAGTAATAATGATTTAAGTAATAAGTAGCATCCCAAAGCTGTATATAAGTAAAAAGCAGGAAGGTAATAATACTCGTAAAGCGATACAAAAAACCGAAGGCAACACACAAGGACGAAAGAATAAGTGCTACATGAAAAAAGTAAACCCAAAAAGCGCCAGGCACTTGCACCCACTCAAATCCAAAATATTTAAAATGAAAATCAGGGCAAATAAAATGTTCATTAGCCCACCCTAAAGCTAAAAAGCGAATAGTACTAAAGGCAACCAACAGTCCAAAAAAAATACGAATACTAATCAGCGGCGCTGCATGACAAGAGCCATTAAACGAATTTTTAAGCGAAAGAAATATATTCCTAATCGCCATCAGCATCTGTAAATGTTATGGCTATGCCGAGCAAGCTGCTCATGTCACTTTTATAAAATCTTGTTTGTTTCTGCATCTCGGTGTAGAGTTTATCAAGCGGTGTTGGCGAAGTATTTATTTGATTGTACAAAGACGTGGATTGATTAAAGGCGCTCATAGCTTGAGCAATATTAGCTTGTTGATTTTGCGTTTCGCTAACGAGTGCATCGCCTCCTGTTACGCTTTCTAAATAATCTTTCCAACCCAATGCATCGCTTCCCGCTCTGCTTTTTCCTTGCCAGTTGTTCTCTACCGCTTTAATATTTTCTTGCATAAATGTCAATGATTTACCGGAAAACAATGCTTCTACTTTATTAGCTTCTGTACCCGTTTGACCTGCTTTTTTTCCTAAAGGAATACCTAGTTTAAAATTCTTAACCGCTTCGTAGTCTCTAACAAATTCGTTATACATCATAGATATTGAACTACCCACGGCGGTACCCGTATTTGCAATAAAGGCATCTCTATATCCATTATTCCATTGGTTTAACACATTAACTATTTGAGCTTGTACTTTATTTGTTAATGCTATTAAATAGGCCGTTCTATTCGTGTTGCTATTAAATGTTGAAACGATTTGTGCATTCGTTTTTTGTGCATCAAATAATAAATATTCAATAGCTAATAAACCGCGCGCATCACGTTTAAAATCTGCGAAAGCTGTGTCTAATGAAATCACTTTTGTATTTACCGCAAGTGTATCTATGGGCCAAGTTGCGACCTCTTCGACCAAGCGTTTGGTTATACCTTGCTCTCCGGCCGGTCCAAAATTATAAGCATTGGCCCACATCCAATTCGTGTGCACCAGCTCCCACTTTTGCTGTAAGGCTTCAAGGTTTTGCGTGGTAGTGCTTTGTTCAAACGTATTAACTGCAGTCTTAAACTCTTCCAAGGAAACAGACACGGCTTGATATGAAGGAATAATTAAATTATCAGCATAGTTAGTCAACATGGCTTTTTGGTCAAAAGAAGCACTACCTCCATCGGGTTCGTTCTTATCTTTTTTACAAGAGCTAATGATTAGACTTGCTAATAGTAAAAAGGCAATAGACAGTATGGCATTTTTTTTATTCATTATTCTTATCATTTCATTCAGTTTTAAATAGCAAAACCGCCCCTTGGAAAAGGGACAGTTTATTCTTTTTTTAACAAAAGTGTTTAGCGTCCTTGAGTAGACATCCAGTTATTTTTAAAGTCCTCCATTTCTGTAGCAGAGAAATTATAAATTGTTTTTAATTTGTTTTGAGCAGAAGTTAAACTTGGCAAATTAATTGCACTCATTGTTATAAATGTATACATATCACCCTTAGAAGTATTTGGAGCTTTCAAGAAAGCTAGCACTTCATCTACTTGAGCGTCTGTAATAATTCTTGCATTAGCAGGTACTGCTTTTAAACCATGAATAAAACCAACAGCCTCACCCAAATCGTGCATTGCACCTGCTTTATCAGCATCTGTAGGGCTTGTTGCCGATAGTTTTGAAAGTGCTGCATAACAATAATTGATTGTTGTTGCGGCCATCCCTTTCTCTACGTTTGTTCTGATTTGAGTAACTGCTGCTGTTTGCTCTTCTTTATAATCGTCACCAGCTGCAACAGCTGCTTTCAATTTTAAGAAACCATTCTTAACTCCAGAATAAAAACCATTTCCGTCATTTTTATCACGACGACATACATACTTCAACACATATTTGTCTGGAGAAGTAGCTACTGTATAAGAATTAGGGAATGTTGGGTTTCCACCAATAACGGCTAACATCTTATCAATGGCCGCATCATTTAATGTACCGTTAGACACACTAACGAAGTGATTAAATAAAGCCGCTGTGTACAAACCTTTTTCAATTTCTTGAATATTTTCTTTTGCTTTAGCATTTAATAATCTGCTCTCATATACACCACCTATAGTTGCTGTTGCACCATTAGCTGGGTCATATGCATTTTGGCTACTTGCTACCATTTCGTTGAACCAATTTGTTTCAATTAATTTAGTATAGTACGTTCCTGTTACAGCTTTTAAACTTGGCGTTGCATTTGCTCCAAAATAAAAGTCTAAACTGTCTTTAACTAATTTAACGCTAGCATCTTGCGCTGTTTTCATATAAGTAGTCAACGAACCCAACTGACCCGCAACACTTAACTCTGTAGCTGCATTTGTTGAGAAAGATTCTGAACTATAACTTGTTGGTATATTTAGTGGTGTTTTTACATCAACAATGTCGCTATCTTTTTTACAACTTGAAATAGCTAATACTGCCAATAAAATTATACTTAATCTTTTCATCTTTTATCTTCTTTTCTAATTTGAGAAGCAAAAATGAGGCTAAGGCAATAGGTAGTGATTACGAATTCGGTAAAAAGATTGTTTTAATCGGGAAAATCTTCGATAGCAGGCTATTGCAATTATTTCAACCTCTCTGAAACGATAGATGTAATTTTATACGTCTCCGTATCAAAGCCCTCAACATGCACATAACCGGGCGTACTCCCCAAGGAAAAACTACCAAATAATTCCTCAACATCAAATAACTTAGAGCCATTGCTTGTAGCCCAACGCAATATATTTTCTAAAGGTATGGCCGGATATGCATCTTGTATAGCCTTTACTTCTGCAATAATATTTAAGGTGTCATTCGATGCCAAGCTATCGGTTCCTAATACAATCTTGTCTTGTTTAGATAGGAATAAATTCATATCGGGTAACCGGTTTTCTATATATAAGTTGGCTTTAGGACAGAAGCACCAATAGTCATTAATACCTGCTTTACTAATATCTTTTCCTGCTGTGTATGTATTATGAACGTATATTTTTTTATCGGTATAAGCAAGTAGTTCTGTTGTTCTATGTAAGCTTGAACTATACTGCTGCTCTTTTAAAATATGCTCTTTTTTAAATTGATAGCCTTCTAAAAAATCGACAAAATCGCCTTCGCCTTTCTCAAAAAAATCATTCTCCGCTTGACTTTCTTGATTATGAATACTTACAAAATTAGAACGCTTAGCGACCTCCTCAAATAATTCGTTGCAACAAGTATAAGGAGCATGTAATGATAGAGATGCAGACAGTTGCTGCTGAAACTCGTAATATATATTAGAATAATGAAAGAAGCGGTTTTCTACCTGCTCGGGGTCTATACATATAGCTTCAATAAAACTATGGTAGTATATCTTACTCTGTGTCTTCTGCGGAATAGTACTTAATGTATTACAAATATCTCCGACTACAACAATACCATTATTATACATGCTTTCATCTGCCGAGGTAATTTTTTCCTGCTTAGTGACCTCACGTTCCTTTTTCTTATCTGCATTTAAGCGGTTTAGTTTATTTACATCACTTAAAAAATTAACCAAGCCCGTACCGCTGCTAATCATATCCTGCATATCACTTAACTCTAAGTGACAATGCGCATTAACCATGCCGGGCATTAATAGGCCTGGCAACATTCTTATATCACCATCTGGTTTGTCCTTTTGCTTATGAATAAGTAAGCCACTATCATCCACAAAGAGATAAAGACTCTCTTGAAATTTGTAACCATCAAAAACAACATCCGCACTAATCCACTGCATATAATATAAAAATTGAGTACTTTCGCTTTTCAAATTTACGATAGATGTTATTCAAAGCCTCCATACAAGTAATGCCAATTAAAGGATTATTAGACCCACAAGGAAAAGCGGTAAACGCCAGCCTACACAATATGGGGTTAAACGCCATAAACAATGTGCGCATTGGTAAGGAAATTACCATGGAAGTTGAAGCAGCTGACAAAGCCGCAGCGGAAACACAAGTAAAAGAAGCTTGTGACAAATTATTGCACAATGCAGTAATGGAGGAGTATACGTTTGAGTTGAGCGAAGCTTAGTTTCTTCTATCCAAGCCCCAATACATCTTATTACGTAAGGTCTGCAAGAAATTCTGACCTTCTAACCGTATTAATTTTATACCAAAATTCTCTTTGCGCACGGCCATGCTCACATCCGTTCCTACAGGTGCAGAGCGTGCATCTAATGTACTCAAAAAGTTCTCCGCACGACCTTCAATCTCAAAAGAAATAATATTATCATCCGGCACAACAACTGGTCTCACATTTAAGTTGTGTGGTGCCACAGGCGTAATCACAAAGTTATTGGCCTGAGGAAAAATAACAGGACCACCACAACTCAAAGAATAACCCGTAGAACCTGTTGGGGTAGAAACGATAATGCCATCGGCCCAATAACTGCTTAAGAACTCTCCATTGATATAAGTATGAATAATCATCATACTAGAACTATCCTTTCTGTGCAGTGTAAACTCGTTCAAAGCAAAAGGGGAATGAGGAAACAGAGGTTCGCTACTATCCAAATGAATTAAAGAACGATTATCTATTAAAAAGGTATCATTCATTATTGAACGAATAGCATACTCAATTTCATCTTTACCTGTACCAGCCAAGAATCCTAGTCGCCCAAGATTAATACCCAGTATGGGGATATTCTTATCCGCCACATAAGTAACAGTATCTAGTATCGTACCATCACCTCCTAAGCTAAACAAGCATTTGATCTTTGTAGAAAGTGGTTTCAAATCAGAAAATGCAGTGAAAGTTTGAGGCAGCATATCAAACGATTTTAAACGCTCAATCATACCTTCAAAAATGACCATGTGCAAGCCGTTGGCTTCTAATAGTTCAAAGAGGTGCTGAATTACTTCAACATCATCATCATCGAATGTTCTATTATAAATTGCGATTTGCATGCTTTATTCCTTTCTGCCATGCAAAAATAGTCCATTTTGCCCGAACTGATTAAAGCTATATTCAATACGCATCATAACGTAGTATGAAATAACTAAATCAATACCTACTCCATAACTAGTAAGTGGCCTATTATTCAAGAAGCTATTGCCTGGGTTCATGTTGCGGATATAGCCTGCATCAGCATAGACTTTAGCATAGGCTTTAATAGGTACGTATTGGAATATGGGAATAAATTTTTGCTTAGCCGCAAAATCTAAGAACTTATAACGAACATCACCACGTACCAAGCCGTAATGACTGCCATCCATTAAATAATATTCATAACCGCGTAGAAAATCATTTTTAAAGCCCATACCTCTATTATTAAAGAAAGGTTGCTTATCTGGAAAAGAAAGCCGACCTCGTAAATGTAAAGCTGTAGAAAAACGATTCGACAACTTTTGATAATTAGCTATATGCGCGTAAAAAGACGTTTGATTTAATTCATTAAAGATGCCTAAGCCTTTTTTACTGGCATCAAACTGAAGCTCCCAACCATGTTCAGCATAGTTTCTATCATCTGTAATATCATATTTAAACTTGTAGTAAAGTTCAAAATAAGAAAGCTTGCTGCGCCCACCTAAGTAGTTAGGCTGCTCATTTAATAGGCTATCTGTAACAGTGTAATGGTTAAAGCCTAAGCGAGTTTCGTGTATGCCAGCATAACCTGGTCGATACAAATGCGACAACTCTAAGCGATACCAACGAAAAGGATTTTGTGTTTCATTTCTATAAAAAACTTGCTTGTTCGAGTCGGTACCTAAGTGTATTTCCTTACCCGTATTATAAGAAGCTACAGCTTTCATTCCATGCTTTAAACTTTTATCAATAAACGGGTTGTGATAGTATAGATAAATGTGTTTATTAAATCCAATCTGTACCTCTCCGCCAATTTCTTCGTTACGTCCTCTAAAATTTTTTCTATCAAAATCTAAACCAACATTTAACCGGTTAAGCTTACGCCCCATTTCGTACCACCATACATTGAAGTTTCTATCGGCAAGTACAACATAAGGATGTGCCGCCCAATAAAATAATTCTTTAACCGTAAAGGTTATATCAAGGCTATCATTTATTCCTTTATCAATTTTAAAATCAACTTTAGAAAATAGCTTGCCATTTAATATCCTTGTTTTATTAAAATTTAAAACCTTGGTAAGCTCGCTCTTTACAATGCTATCGCCTTGGGCAATATTCATTTCACGCAGTATTACAAACTCTTTTGTGACCTTATTGCCCTTAAAAGCGAGCTTTCTTATATATACATATTCTTCAATAGAGTCTTCTCCTTCTTGGGCCATGCTTATCCCAAATGAACATGATAAGACAAGAAGTAACAAGTAGCGTAGCATTAGTTATTGTTGAGTAACAGCGTATATGGATAGTGATTTTTTTCTAAGAACATATAACTGGTTTCTATTAAATCTTACTTGCACAATATTTTCATGTTTGGGTAAGATTATTTTAGAGTCGGTTAATGCTCTTACATTATACGAAGTGAGCGCACTATCCTTACGATAAACTAGATTATTATTTATTACTTGTAATTCTTTTGGAAAGAAATTATAGCGCGTTACATAAAAACCAAAGCGATCAAATTTCAATACTCCTTCTGCCGTATCACACATGTATAATTCTCTATTGCTCTCTAGCATTAGGTTCGGGTTAATATTATAATCTAATACATTCCTAATGGGTGTTGTAAATCTGATATTTAATTGCTCATCAATCTTTAATAAATTGCCAGCAGGGTCAAATATCCAAATATTTGCATCCGCGCTATTGGCAATACAGGGCACGTTGAACAAGCCAATACGCTTTAAGTCCAACTGGTTTTTGGCCGAAAGCATATTATCCAATATGGTTATTTGACCATACTGCCCGTAAAACACAAGCACTCGCAATGGATTTGATGCATCAATCTGTGTAATCTTACCTTTTCTTACATCATTATATACGCCAAGACTATCGCCTTGCGCATTTAGTTTAAGTATATAATTATCATGTTTTACAAGGTATACATTACCGATTGGATCAGTCGTAAAGTACTCGGCCTCTAGTTCTATTTTGTTCTTTAATACAATCGTATTTTCCTGAGCATAAAGATTAAATACGCTACAAAGTACAAGCAAGAATGAAACAATACATTTTAACATTATTCATTTTAGTCAATGAACACAAAAAGGGGGTGCAATAAAATTACTTCAACGTAGAGAAGTTACCCTCTTTCACTTTGCGCCAGTCGTCACCATTAGATTCGCTGATAAACAAACCAACATCTGTGGCACAATAAAGATAATCCTTCGCAACATCTGTTCTGTATACAACGCGCTTTCCTTCAACATATTGCACCTTAGCATACCAAGGTATACCAATACTTTTTGAAGCAAAAGAAGTTCCATTAGACCTGTAAAGGCCAGAACTATCACGTCCGATAAATATATTGTCCGAACCAAAAGGCTGATTAGCAAAAAGTATTCTTCTGCCCCCACCTACAATTCCATTATATTTTTTCCAATCGCCACCGTCTACACTGTAATATACACCCGCATAACCTCTATAATCAGTAGCAATAACCGTATCCTTATTTTTAGAAAAGTACCATATAGAAGTATCCGATGGCAATGGTGTAGCCTGATTAACCGCATTCCAATTGCCCGTACCGCTGGTTAACTTACTAATATTGGCCGAGTCGGCTAATATATACAAATCGTTATTATCTAATTCTATAATTGTGCTTGGTATTATAGCTCCGCTGCCACCCCAATTAGTTACTGGTGTAAATGTTTTGCCAAAATCAGTACTTTTCTCCAAGCCAGTTGCTGTGCACAAATACACGATTTGTTCTGAAGCATCATAGCACATTTGATGCGGTACGAAATACCTATTAAACTTATCAAAGTATGCACGCGCATGATCATTACAAATATTAAATGCTTTACCCTCATCATCACTCACATAACAATTTTCTTTTAGATATAATAGATTAGAATCTGCCGTGATAATTTGTCTAACAGGGCTATTATCTACCGGAAATAACCGGTCAAAATAAACACCGTCATTGGTTATATAATTTGTCCCTGCAAGACCTCCAATGTACAATACATAAGGAGTTTTTACAGTACCTATATTGTTAATCTCATTATACTTTTTGCAAGACGCTGCAGTCAAAATGGTTATGAGGACAATAAAAATAAGTTTGACATTTTTCATACGTTCAAGATATTATTACAAATTAAAGGAATTTAGTTGAAATTTACTATTCAAGGCTATTTTTTTGACAGAATAAAGAGTATTTCATCTTAATAGACGCACATTTGTTACAAATAGTTAGTCTGTATGAAAATTTCTTTCCACGGAGCGGCACGAACGGTTACCGGCTCAAAACATTTAATACATCTCAACAACGGTAAAAAAATACTACTAGATTGTGGTCTGTTTCAAGGATTAAGAGATAAAACAAGAGAATATAATAGCGAATTAGGCTTTGATGCCAAGGAAGTGAGCATGGTTCTTCTATCGCACGCCCACATAGACCACTCAGGTTTATTGCCCAAATTAGTAAAAGATGGCTTTGAAGGAAAGATATACTGCACAAAAGCAACGGCCTCACTCGTAAGGATTTTACTGGCAGACTCAGCATATATACAAGAAGCTGATGTAAGATATGTCAATAAAAAAAGAAAAAAAGAAGGTCAAACCTTAGTAGCACCGGTATATAAGATAAACGATGCTGAGCGCGTATTCCCCATGCTACATGAAATAGAATATGGCAAAAAAATTAAAATTGATAAAGATATAAGTGTACAGTTTACCGATGCAGGACATATCCTCGGCAGTGCATCAGTACATTTAACACTGAAAGAAAATGGCAAAAAAACACGCCTTACCTTCAGCGGTGACATTGGACGCTATAGAGATATTATATTAAAATCGCCCGAAACATTTGACCAAGCAGATTATATCATACTCGAAAGTACCTATGGCAACTCCTTGCATAAAAACTACATCAATGCAGATGAAGAGCTCTATAGAATTATTGAAGAAACATGTGTAAAAAATGGCGGGAAAGTAGTCATACCAGCATTTAGCGTTGGGCGTACTCAAGAAATATTATATGACTTAAATATGTTTGAACTTGAAAATCGATTACCACAGATAGAATATTATGTAGATAGTCCTTTGTCCAATAAAGCAACAAAAGTTATTCGTAACCATCCTGAATGTTATAATAAAAAACTCAGCGAAATACTTACTCGCGACGAAGATCCATTTGGCTTCAAAGGATTAAAGTTTATTACCAAGGTAGAGGATTCTAAAGCCTTAAATGATAATAAAAACCCAATGGTTATTATCTCGGCTAGTGGCATGGCCACTGCAGGTCGAGTGAAGCACCATATTGCTAATGCCATATCAGACCCACGCAACACTATACTCATGGTTGGTTATTGCGAGCCCAACTCATTGGGAAATAAATTAATGCGCGGTGACGAAAAAGTAAGAATATTTGGTGAAGAATATCAAGTTAAAGCTAATGTGGAAAGTATACGAAGTATGAGCGCACATGGTGATTATGACGATTTGTGCCAATACCTTGCCTGCCAGAACCCAAAGCTAGTTAAGAAGCTATTCTTAGTACATGGCGAGCATGATGTTCAAGCAGAGTTTAGCAAGCGGCTAGTAAAAAAAGGATTTCTTGATGTTGTAATACCAGACATGCATCAAACAATTGGCTTGGGTTAAGCACCTCGCTTACCCCCTACTCGATATAGCTCGCATAGAAATATGATTATAATTGTGGCTATAACATATTGCTTATTAAAGTGATATTCTATAGGTAAGTAAGTTGTGGTATATTTTAAATAAATGATAGAACAACTTGCCACAACAAGTGATAAAAGAACAAGTAAATACAATACTCCCTTTCCTATAAAATTAAATGTGGGCGCATAGATCGAGCGCAACCAGATGCCAGCCAAGGGCCAAAAAAAGATTAACGGCATGGCAAATAATCGGCTTTCGGAAGCATTAGCCAGCGTTAAGATAATAACCGTATTAATACATAAGCCAACCAGAAACATTAGTCTCATTTTCTTATACATGCTTTTTCTAATCAAAAAATAATACGTAGCTAGACCAACCACCATAAAGGCAGATACTATACTTTCTAAACTACGACTAGCAGTTTCAAAATTCATTTTTAATAAATCAAAGCGTGTACTTTGATAAGCTACATTTTCATTGGCAAACAATGGAGCTAAAAGATAATTTTGGCATAGATAATAGGTTACGACGCTAATGACAAGAGCAACAATCCAGCGCCATTTTTTTTCTTGAATAAAGATAAGCGCGAAGCCAGGCAACAACAGCAATGAAGCTTCCCGAGTAAATATGGCAGCAACCAAAAATATGAAAAAACCTAAAAGCTTATCGTACTCATAGAACAACAAAGCCAATAACAAACACAAGTATTGCAACGGCTCATCGTAAGTGTAATTCGTGGCAAAAAAAGCAGTAGCAATCGTAATAGAAGTAAAAAAAATACAGACGCTAAAAAAAGCAGCCAAAAGACTATCCTTAAAAGATAGCGTTAGAAAAAACAATACAATGCCACAGAGAAAAAACAAGAAAAAATTGACCATTAAAAAAGCTTTTCCAGCAGGATACTTTTTAACCTTCATTAATTGCTCTAGCAAAAAAGTAGTGGGCAACCTCCGTTTAAAGCTTGGCTCTGTTTTATGATAATCAATAACCTCATCAAAGTAGTGGTTATTTATTTCATCATCAATTTTATCTTGCGTGGGCGTATAGTGGCCAAACATACTAATCTTACCATCCATAAAATGGAGCTGGTATATAAATAGCACACCAATTAAAGAGGCCAGAATAGCCATGGAGCTTCGAATAATATATTTTCTAGTAACAGTCACAAGAATAATCAGCTTCCAAATCTATACAAGTTATTACTTTTATTTCGTCATGACCACAATTGGCAAATACCATTCGTGCCAATTGACCATCACTCGTGCGTCCCTCAAGCGCATAACTTGGACAAGGCGTATCGTTTGGTTTAGACTTTCGCTTATTAATCTTGCCCTCTTTTAATATTTCAAGTACTTCTTTTTTGGAAAAAAAACGACAACCCATTCTGCACTTAGCATGTTTAGTATAAATAATTCTTTCGTGATTTCTATTTATGGACGTCTCGCCAATACTTACACTTTCGTCAGTTGATACTTCGCTATTATTTTCCTTCAAAAAGAAAAGAGCCACCAAAAGACCTATAAACACTAGCATGGACAACAATCTACTTTTATTCATTAGTAATTATTTAATATATATCAGTTTGATTATCTATTTTTTGGCACGCATTTTGAATATCTTATACCTGAAAATCTAAAGATATGCAGATTAAAGGAAATATAGTAGTACTCGGCGCTTCATCTAATCCCAATAGAGTGAGTTACATGGCCACAAAATTGCTCAAGAACAAAGGTTATAATTTAACAGCCATTGGCATAAGAAAAGGTAAAATAGAAAATATTGATGTTGAAACTGAAGTATCTAACTCTCAAGACAACATTGAAGCAATTACCGTTTTTTTAAACCCTGAAAGACAAAAAAAATATTATAACTACATCCTAGATCAAAACCCAACAAGCCTAATCTTCAACCCAGGAACCGAAAACCCTGAACTAGAAGCGCTTGCCTTAGCTCGTAACATTAAGATAATAAGTTGTTGCACAATCGCACTGCTTACAGTTAATATGCTGTAATTATTAGGCTTCATGTACCTATAACGCTTAACTAGCGAAGTCATAACATTTATTATATAAGCAATCTCTATTGCCTCCAACCAAGCTTTATTCGTTACTTCAAGGAGTATTAAACGGGTATTATGAAAAATTGGAGACGCTTTAATGGAGAAAAAATTGATCTTGAAATCTACAAAGCAGTAGAAGAAACAATTATTAACGAAACCGAAAAGGGTAATAAGCTCAAAGTCTGTATTGGAACTGACTCGCAACAAAAACATGACGTAACGGAGTATGCTACCGTAATAGTATTTCTAAGGGAAGGGCGCGGAGGCTTCATGTTCATACACAATGATACAGAGGCACAAAAAATTACCATTAAAGAAAGAATGCTGCTAGAGGTTGCCAAAAGCATTGAAATAGCCTACAAACTGTGCTCATTATTTGACAAGTATAATGTTGAAATGGAAGTGCATGCTGATATTAATACCAACCCACAATTCAAAAGCAATGCTGCCTTGCAAGAAGCTACCGGCTATATTTTAGGCATGGGCTTTGCTTTTAAGGCCAAACCAGAAGCATTTGCTAGTAGCAGCTGTGCCAATAAAATCGTAAATTAGCCGTTGAATTCAAACATTTCAATGAAAAAAATCGCCATATTACTCGCTTTTTCATGTGCTATAATGAGCTGCAATACCTACAAATGGCAGAAAAAAAAGTACTACGATGCAGATAGCACAAGCAATTGGAACAATTATAATAAAAAACGTACCCAAGAACTGCAAGATCAAAAAATCAGGGATGAATATTATAAAAGGACTGATTTATACCCAAATTAGTAACATTTACCTACCTTCACCCTCAAATAATTTTTTAACTACTACTTTTTAAAACACGAACATGAAAAAATCACTACTTACCATTTGTATCATATCTGCTTTAGCCATGACTATAAGTTCTTGTAACACATATCATAGCATAAACAGCGCTACAAAATTATCTCACCTATCAGCTAACCCTTTTATGCAAAAGGTAGCAAGATCAGTTATGACTAACATTTATCAAGATGTAATTGCTAAGGGTGTTACTTCTTTTAAAGGAAAGCCAAGATTACTATCAACCGTTGGTTCTTTATTTAATACGCCACAAAGCGTTACTGCATTTAAAGGCATGCTTAGCAATAACTATGGCATTAGCAAAATGGCCGTAGAAAACAACTACAGCAAAATGAAAACAGTAAAAGATGTGATAGGATTTGTTGGCAAAAACGCAAAGCGTTTTGACTTCAACTCTTATTCCAACAAACTGTACTAATCTTTTTAAAACTGAATAAAAAAAATAAGCGCTCATGGA
>CALIIL010000009.1 GCA_938017685.1 uncultured Chitinophagaceae bacterium | reverse complement strand
TGATAACCATTTTCTCCTTGTGCTATTTCATCAAAAATAGTCGTAATTTGCTGTTGTGTAAAGTCCATATTTTAAGTGTTTTTGTGTTGCAATTACAAAAATTAATCTTTTGGATTTTACACACTTTTTTGGACACTATCGATTTTGGTATAATCATTAATGGGGGAGTTATATAAACTTTCGGCATTGTTGTATTCTACTACACTCCCTGCATTCATTACAGCTATGCGGTCACTAATGTGCTTTACCACACCAATGTCATGCGAAATAAAGAGATAGGTTAGGTTAAATTCTTTACGCAATTCAACTAAAAGATTTAAAACCTGCGCTTGCACACTTACGTCCAATGCACTCACACTTTCGTCACAAATAATTAGTTCGGGCTCTACTGCCAAGGCACGTGCAATACAAATACGCTGTCGCTGACCTCCCGAAAATTCGTGCGGATAGCGTTTGTAATGTTCCGCTTTTAAACCTACTTTTTCTAGTAGTTCTATGGCTTTGGCTTTACGTTCATTTTTGTTGTGCAGCTTGTGCACGTCCATGGGTTCTTTAATGGCATCGCCAATAGCAATTCGTGGATTTAAAGAAGAGTAGGGGTCCTGGAATATGATTTGAACTTCTTTTTGATAAGCTAGTTTTTCTTGCTTCGCAATACTTTTAATAGACTGACCTTTATACAATATATCGCCACTTGTTATGTCTGTTAGGCCAATAATCGTTTTGCCTAAGGTCGTTTTGCCGCAACCGCTTTCGCCAAGTATGCCTAAGGTTTCTCCTTTTTTTACAATTAGATTTACGTCATTTAACGCTTCAAACCAATGGGTTGTTTTTCCAAAGAAGTTTTGCTTGAGCGGATACCACGTATTGAGATTTTTTATTTCAAGAATGTTTTCATTTTTAGCAATGTCTGCTAATCTTGTTTCAAATGCTTGTGGCGAAATGGGTTGTGGGTCCACATTTTTTTCTTCAATAAAATCTTCTACTTGTTTTAAATAAGTAACACGCTCATTTACATTAGGACGACAGTTAATTAAGCCTTTAGTGTATGCTTCAGTTGCGTCATTGAAAATAGTTTGCGTGTCTCCTTGCTCCACCATTTCTCCCTTTTGCATAACAAGAACATTATCTGCAAAGTGTTGCACCATGGCTAAGTCATGCGTGATAAAAAGAATAGCCATGCCATACTTTTTTTGCAGTTCTTTTAATAAATCTAAGATGGTACGTTGTACGCTTACGTCCAAAGCCGTCGTTGGCTCATCGGCAATCAATAATTTAGGTTCACAACAAATAGCCATGGCTATCATTACACGTTGCTTTTGACCACCTGATATTTCATGCGGGTATTTTTCAAAGAGCTTTTCGGGTTCAGGTAATCTTACTTCTTCAAAGAGTTTGATGGTTTGCTCATATGCATCCGCTTTATTATTTTTTTGATGGAGTTGAATGGCTTCCATGACTTGCTCGCCACATTTTTTTAATGGGTTCAAACTTGTCATGGGCTCTTGAAAAATCATTCCAATCTTATTTCCACGAATAGTACTCCAATCACTTTTTTCAATCTTGGCTAAGTCCTTTTCATCAAATAGAATTTCTCCCGAATGAATAATGCCCGGCGGCATAGGAAGCAATCCCATAATGCTCAATGCGCTAATTGATTTCCCACTTCCGCTTTCGCCAACAATAGCGAGAGTTTCATTTTTATTAATAGAAAAGGAAATATTAGACGTGCCAATATTCACTTCATTTTCGGATTGAAAATGAATACTTAAGTTGTTGACTTCAATAATGGGTTTGGCAATTGTATCCTGCACCACTCAAAGTTAGCAATAATGTTTTGAACTCTTGCCAAGTTTTGAGAGACGCAACTTGCTTTGCGAGGAAACAATCTCTGCATTGATAGTTAAGACCGCTTCGTTCCTCGCGGATCATAAACGTCTAATCAATTGTAAACCGTAAAATTAGTATTTCAAATGCTTAACCGTAAGTCCATGATTAATAAGTTGTTTTAGCGAACGGCTACCAATTTTTAGATGTTGTTGCACATAAGTATCTGTAACTGTTTTGTCGCTTTTGTCTGTTTTTACACCTTCGGGTGTCATAGGTTCATCACTTACAAGGAGCAAGGCGCCACACGAAATTCTATTGTGAAAAGCCGTGATAAATAAAGTAGCCGTTTCCATGTCAATGGCATCAACCCTTAAGTCTCTGAGGTATTGTTTAAACTTTTCGTCATGCTCCCACACGCGTCTGTTGGTTGTGTAAACGGTGCTACTCCAATAGTCTAATTCCATATCGCGTATGGTGGTTGAAATAGCTTTTTGCAAAGCAAAAGCCGGTAAGGCAGGTACCTCAGGCGGAAAGAAATCATTACTCGTTCCTTCACCTCGAATGGCGGCAATGGGTAAAATTAAATCGCCTACTTTGTTTTTACTTTTGAGCCCGCCACACTTACCTAAGAATAAAACGGCTTCGGGTTCTAAAGCACTGAGCAAGTCAATAACGAGTGCTGCCATAGGCGAACCCATGCCGAAATTTATGATGGTAATTCCCTCAGCGGTCGCCGAGGACATAGGTTTGTCCAATCCATCAACGGGCACACCATGATTAGCGGCAAACATATTTACATAGTTCTGAAAATTTGTAAGCAAAATATATTGGCCAAACTTCTCTAAGGGCTGACCGGTATATCTTGGTAGCCAATTATCTACTATGTCTTTTTTTGATTTCATGTGTTTGTTATTATTTTAAAGGTAAAAAAAATCCTTTCGCTACCTTGAGCAAGTGAGAGAAAATTTTATTCTAAACCAACAGTCTGAGTGTAATGTTCCCCGCTGTCGGGGATTAAGGGGAGGAGTTAATGCAAAAAAACCTTTGCCTAAAAAAGACAAAGGTTCGTTTAAAATAGTTTTTTAAAGAGTTAGAATTTTTCTAAATGGCTAAAGAAGAAGTTGCCTTCAATTTCAGCATTCTCATCACTGTCACTTCCGTGCACTGCATTTTCACCTAAGCTTGTTGCATACATTTTACGGATTGTACCTTCAGCTGCTTCAGCCGGGTTAGTAGCACCGATTAATGTACGGAAATCTTCTACTGCATTATCTTTCTCTAAGATGGCCGCGATGATATGACCACTGCTCATAAAGTCACAAATCTCACCATAGAATGGACGTTCTTTATGTACTTCATAAAACTGACCTGCTCTTTCTTGAGACAATTTAGTCATTTTCATGGCTTTAATTGTAAATCCTGCTTTGTTAATCATCGCTAGGATGTCACCGATATGACCGTTTTTTACAGCATCGGGTTTAATCATTGTGAATGTTCTGTTTGACATTGTTATAATTTTTTGCGAAAGTAGGTAAATTGATATACTAAGCCATCATTAAGTTATTTATAATCCGTTAAATTTACTCCTACATGGCAGTAGCAATCGCAATATTTTTAGTGCTAGTTATTCTTTATTTCTTTAAGGATATCATTCTGCCTAAGCAGTGGTTATTGCCTCAACGTGCATTAGATGAGAAGTCCAAGCGCTTTTTATATGAGCATGTAGCTTTTTATCAACAGTTGAGTGAAGAGCATAAAAGTCAGTTTGAATTTGAAGTACAGGAATTCCTTTTGAATTATAAAATAACCGCTATAAAAACAATCGTTTCGCGTGAGGATGAACTGCTCATTGCAGCGAGCGGCGTGATTCCCATTTTTGCCTTTCCTGATTGGAAGTATCAGAACCTGAAAGAGATATTAGTCTATCCTGACAGCTTTAACTTGCAATACGAAATTAAAGGTCCTGACCGATGGGTGGCTGGTGTTGTGGGCAATGGGGCCTTGGGTAGTAAAATGATACTTTCAAAAAAAGCGATTATCCATGGTTTTGCCGATAATGAGGATGGACATAATACGGCCTTACATGAGTTCATACATTTAATAGATGGTGCCGATGGTGATATTGATGGTGTGCCTCTTGCTTTATTAGAAAAAGCCTATGTTCTACCTTGGATTGATTTAATTAAGAAGGAAATGGAAAAAATTAGCACGGGCGACTCTGCACTTCGAAATTATGGTGCTTATAATTGGCAAGAGTTTTTGGCGGTGGCTAGTGAGTATTTCTTTGAAAAGCCGCAAGAATTAAAACAGGCGCATCCTGAGTTGTATGAAATGTTAGCGCGCATTTTTATGAAGAAAGGCTAAAAGCCGCCTAGACTGCTACATTTATTGCTCATAAATTCCTTAGCTGCTTAATTACTTGCTTTTTGGCGGGTTTAAAAATGCTTTATACCTATTTTTACCAACCTTAAATAATGCAAGAATTAATTAAATTAAAGCCGCTTTTAAGCGAGGCTAAAAAAATAGCCATTACACATCATTACAATTCGGACTATGATGCTTTAGGTAGCACATTGGGCTTGAAGCATTATTTAGAAAAGTTGGGGCACACATGTACCGTGATATCTCCCAATTCTAATGCCGCTTATATGAACTGGATGCCAGGCATTGAAAGTGTATTGGAGTATGAACAACAAAAAGAGGAAACGCAAAAAGTGCTGGATGAAGCGGATATACTTTTCTGCTTGGACTATAATATCTTTCATAGAACTAAGCATTTAGCTCCTTTGTTAGAGGCATTTGCCAAAACGAAAGTCCTGATTGATCATCACTTGGAGCCAGACTTAGCCAGTTTTGATTTTGGCACGTCTACTCCTTCAAAGAGCAGCACGGCCGAGATGGTTTTTGATTTCATACAAGATATGGAACACGATGCGCACTTGGATAAGCATATTGCTTCTTGCTTATATATTGGAACCGTCGCTGATACGGGCGGTTTTAGATACCCAAGTACTACGGCAGATACTATGCGCATGGCCGCTCGCTTAATGGAAACAGGTATTAATACATCGCATATTCAAGAACGTGCCTTTGATACAAAAACCGAGGCTAACCTTAGGTTGCTCGGTTATGTATTAAATGAAAATATGCAGATATTTCACAATGAGCATTCGGCCTTAATATATATAAGTAAGGAGGTTTATAAAAAATATAACATAAAACCAGGGGGTACAGAAGGCTTAGTTAACGTACCCTTAGGTATTGGAAATATTATTTTCTCTACTTTTATGGTTGAGTATGAAAATGAGGTGAAAATCAGTTTGCGAAGCCAAGGAAGTCTCGATGTTAGTAAAATATCCAAAGAGAATTTTAATGGTGGCGGGCATAAAAATGCTGCTGGTGGCAGAACAGAAGTGTCATTGCAAGAAACCTTAGATATTCATAAAAGCATTTTAATAAATTATAAAAAACAAATAGAAACATGTTACAACGAATTACAATCTGCACTTTAACTTTAATCTTATCAAGCACTTTATTTGCGCAAGCACAGAACTTTAAGAAGTTGCCTTCTGGCTTAGAATATAAGTTTTTACAAGATATTAAAAAGTCTAAAAAAGCAACCATTGGTTCTTCTATAGAAATTCATATCAAGACGAGTATTAATGACTCTGTAATCTTTAATTCTTATAAGTTAAATAACAAGAAGCCAGTACCTGCACCGGTTCAAAAGCCAGCCTTTAATTGTGACCTGCAAGAAGGTTTTGCGATGATGAGTGTTGGTGACCATGCAATCTTTCGCGCACCAGTTGATTCGGTTTATCGCAATCCTCAACAGCGACCTGCTGCTGCCAAGAGTGGAGATATTATATCTTTTGACGTAACCTTAGTAAGTGTAAAAACAGCTGCTGAGATTAAGGCGCAGAATGCTGCTGCTCAAGCGAAGGAGGGCGGTTTGATCAAGGCATACTTAAAAAAGAACAACTTGAAAGCGCAGAAGACTGCTTCAGGATTGTATTATATCATTACAAAAAAGGGAACAGGACCTAATGCAAAGCCTGGTCAAACAGTATCTATGAATTACACCGGTAAGTTGTTAGATGAAACAGTATTTGACTCTAATGTTTTACCTAAGTTTGGACATACGGATCCTTTTAAATTTCCTTTAGGACAAGGTCGTGTAATCAAAGGTTGGGACGAAGGTATTGCTTTGTTGAACAAAGGTTCTAAAGCTAAATTGATTATCCCATCTGCATTGGCTTATGGTAGCAGAGCGATGCCAGGAAATGCTAATAATAAAAAAGGTATTCCGGCAAACAGTGTATTAGTATTTGATGTAGAAATGTTAGGAACTGAGGCGGCGCCAAAGCAACAACAAGCACCAAAGCCTGTTGCCGCTGTATCGCCAGAAGCTGAGGATAAAATGATTAAAGAGTACATTAAGAAGAATAAATTAAAGGCTGTTAAAACAGCCTCTGGCTTATACTACGTTATGAAACAAGTAGGAAAAGGCCCAAATGCTCAAAAAGGACAAACCGTTAATATGAATTATACGGGTTACTTATTAGATGGTTCAATATTTGATTCTAATATTTTACCTAAGTTTGGTCATGTTCAGCCATTTAGTTTTCCATTAGGCCAAGGACGCGTGATTAAAGGTTGGGACGAAGGTGTAGCTTTATTAAAGACAGGAGGAGTAGCTAAGTTAATTATTCCATCTTACTTGGCATACGGCAGTCGTGCTATGCCTGGCAATAAAAATAACCCTAAAGGAATACCTGCAAATAGTATCCTTGTTTTTGACGTAGAAATGCTCGGAACTAAATAACTTTACAATTAATAAATATTTTATAAAATAAAAATGAAATACGCTATACTAATTCTTACAGCCGCAACAGTATTATCCTTTGCCGCTTGTAAATCTGAAAAAACAACAAAAGATGGTTTTAAAGTCCTACCAGATGGTTTGGAAATGAAACTAACAGAAGATAAAGGAACGCCGAATGCCGACTCAGGTAGCACCGTAAAAATGCATGTTACTTTCTCTGTAGATGATTCATTAATATTTGATAGTCGTAAAGTGCCTAATGCTAAACCTATTGAGCAAAAGATTAGCCCATCAAGAAACGTAGCTGATTTAATGAACGGCTTGATGTTAATGTCAGCAGGAGACAAAGGAACATTTAGAGTAGTATCTGATTCTATATTTAAAGATCCTAGCATGCAAAAACCACCATTTATTAAAACTGGTAATATTATGCAATGGGAAGTTGAAATGATTGAAGTGAAAACAGCGGCAGACCTTGCTAAAGCCAATGAAGAAGTGCTTGCAAAAGAGGCAGGTGTTATAGAGAAATATATTGCAGATAATAAGTTAGATGCAATCAAAACTCAATCAGGGATGTATATCGTAACGGTAAAAGAAGGAACAGGCGAAACGCCTAAAACTGGACAAGAAGTTACTATGAATTACACAGGAAGACTTTTAGACGGTACAGTATTTGATTCTAATGAAGATATTAAATTCAACCACGTGGATCCATTCAAGTTTGTACTTGGTACTGGTCGTGTAATCAAAGGATGGGATGAAGGTGTAGCACTATTGAAAAAAGGGGGTAAAGCTAAATTGATTATTCCTTCTGGTATGGCTTACGGTTCTCGTGCAATGCCTGGACAAGATGCTAACCCTAAAGGCATTCCGGCTAACAGCCCGCTTGTATTTGATGTAACGCTTATTAGTTTTAAAGATGCAACAGGTGAGCAACCGAAAATTCAATTAAACTAGAATAGATTAGATTATAGATTGTCGAAAAGCTTCACAGTCTGTGGAGCTTTTCTTTTTTACTTAAATATTTCCTAATAACGTAAGTATCTTTATACTTTCACGTTTAATAAATGTCTTATACAATGAATAGTATAATTATGAATAGAATAGCTTTTACAATTTTAATGGTTTTAGGACTTTTTTCCTGCCAAACGAATACGGCGCAAGATGGCAGCGTAGCACAAACGGTAAGCACTGCGGATTTTATAAATTTATTAGAAGCTAAGTCTGATATACAACTGATTGATGTACGTACACCGGGAGAGTTCAATAATGGTCATATTAAAAATGCTGAAAATATTGATGTCAATGATCGAAAATTTGAAGTAGAAGCGGCCGCATTAGATAAGGCAAAGCCAACCTTTGTATACTGTAAAAGTGGTGGCCGATCGGCAAGGGCTATGGCTTCATTGGCCAATATGGGCTTTACGGAAGTGTATAATCTTAAAGGCGGTATTATGGCATGGGAAGCAGCTAACCAGCCTACCGAGGGTCAGCAAAAAATGTCTGTGACGAAAGGAATGAGCGTGGAACAATTCAACCAAATGGTTACAAGCGACAAGACTGTATTGGTTGATTTTAGTGCGACTTGGTGCGGGCCCTGTAAGCTACTTAAACCAATTATTAAACAAGTTGAAAAAGAAAATAAAGAAACACTTCAAGTCATATATTTAGATGTAGATGAGCAAAAGGAATTATCTAATGCTTTGGGTATACAGAGTATTCCTTTATTACATGTATATAAAAATGGCAAGCTAGTTGATAAAAGTTTAGGTCTTATTGACAAACGAGCTGTAAAGAAGCTAATAAAGTAGTCTAGGACTTTACTATATTTGCGTTATGCAATTATTAGATGGTAAAGTCGTATCAGCAGCATACAAAGAGCAAATAAAAAAAGAAGTCGAAGAAAGAAAAGCGGCTGGCAAAAAAACGCCGCACTTGGCAGCAATCATTATTGGCGATAATCCGGCAAGTAGAGCTTATGTTGGCAACAAAGTAAAAACTTGTGGTGAGCTTGGCTTTAATTCTACGTTAGTTGAATATGGAACCGATATTTCTGAAGATGAGTTACTGACTAAAATTAATGAGCTCAATAATGTGGAAGCGGTAGATGGTATTTTGGTTCAACTTCCTTTGCCTAAACATATTGACGAGAATAAAGTGATTGCAACAATCAAACCTGAAAAGGACGTTGATGGTTTTCATCCGAGTAACTTAGGAAAAATGATGATTGGGCAGGATACATTTATACCTGCTACTCCTTATGGTATCATGCTCATGTTGGAGCATTATGGTATTGAAACTTCAGGTAAAAACTGCGTAGTCATAGGCCGAAGTAATATTGTTGGAACACCTATGAGCGTATTGCTGAGTCGAAACTCTGAGCCAGGTAACTGCACGGTAACGCTCGCTCACTCTCGCACCAAAAATCTTGCTGAAGTTTGTGCTCAAGCTGATATTATTATTGCTGCCATTGGAAAAGCCAAATTTGTAACGGCGGATATGGTGAAGGATGGCGCAGTAATTGTAGATGTTGGAATAAACAGAATTGAAGATGCTACTAGAAAGAGTGGAACGAGATTAGTTGGCGATGTAGACTTTGAAAATGTAAAAGAAAAAAGTTCATTTATTACTCCTGTGCCTGGTGGGGTGGGTCTGATGACTATTTGTTCATTAATGAAAAACACATTGAAGGCGGCTGATAATAAGTAGCCCAATGATTTGATTATTTGGTGATGCGTTGATTTGATGATGATTTCATTTCAACAGCTAATCACTGCAACGAACAACTATTAAACATTTTTAATTTGAAAAAAAATCAGCTTCCAGTAATGGAACATTTTTATAGCATCCAAGGCGAAGGCTTTCATCAAGGGCGAGCAGCTTACTTTGTGCGACTTGGAGGTTGTGATGTAGGTTGTGTATGGTGCGATGTGAAGGAAAGTTGGGATGCCGAAAAACATCCATTAACTGAACTTACAAAAATAGGAACTTGGGTAAGTAATAGTAAAACAGACTTTGTTGTAGTAACAGGCGGTGAGCCATTGATGTATGATTGTGCTCATCTTACAGAAGAGCTTAAAAAACAATCCATTGAACTGGCCGTAGAAACAAGCGGAGCTTATCCATTGAGCGGTTCATGGGATTGGATATGCCTATCTCCAAAGAAGTTTAAAGAGCCTTTGCCTGAAATGCTTATTGCAGCGCATGAATTAAAGGTTGTTGTATTTAATAAAAGTGACTTTAAATGGGCGGAACAGCATGCTAAGCAAGTTGGTCCAAATTGCAAATTGTTCTTACAGCCAGAATGGAGTAAAGAAAAAGAAATGGCTCCATTGATTGTGGAATATGTAAAAAATAACCCACAATGGAATATTTCGCTCCAAATCCATAAATACTTAGATCTGCGGTAATGACTATTGATACTGAATACTAGCTTTAACAACTTAAATTTTCACTTTTTATTCTTAATATAGAGCTTACATTTGCTTCTTCAATTATGCAAGAAATACTTCACACTTTACATGAAACTGTACTTAAACCAGAATGGTGGATTAACCTTGGTGGTTTTTGGATGATTGTCTTTATTATTTTTGCAGAGACTGGTTTATTCGTTGGTTTCTTTTTACCTGGCGATTCGTTATTGTTTGTTGCTGGTATTTTAATTCACAACTTTGCCGATTATCTATTTGGACCTGGGCACTCGGCCGAAGGATTTCATTATCATTATATACTTATTATGATTGCTATTAGTTTGGCAGGTGTAGCTGGTAATTTTGTTGGCTATTGGTTTGGCCGTAAATCAGGGCCTTTTTTATACAGTCGAAAAGATACCTTCTTTTGGAAGAAAAAACATTTGCTAACTGCTCAAGATTATTACGAAGAGAAGGGAACGTTTACAATTGTATTGGCCCGTTTTGTACCTATTGTTCGAACTTTCGCGCCTATTGTGGCTGGAATTGTAAAAATGGATTACAAAAAATTTGCTGCATATAATGTGTTAGGTTCTTTCGTCTGGGTTTTTTCAATGATGTTGGGAGGAAGATTACTACGTCAAGTTGTATTGGCTAAATTGGGTATTGATCTCATGGATTATATCGGTTACATAGCCTTAGTTATTATTTTAATAACTACCCTTCCTGTGCTCTTTAAGTTCTTAAAGCCACGTAAAAAAGAAGCTTAACTTTTCATCTTATTTATTACCAATTCTTCTATTGTTCATTATTTTAGAGCAATGAAGAAATCGGCCATTTTTTCCATTCCTGTATTTGTAGCAGCACTTGGTTATTTTGTTGATATTTATGATCTAGTATTGTTTGGGACCTTGCGTGTTCAAAGTCTATCTGATTTGGGACTAAGCAAAGACCAAATTGAATCAGTAGGACAGTTACTTATTAATATACAAATGATTGGGATGCTTGTGGGAGGTTTCTTCTGGGGTATTTTAGGTGATAAGAGAGGGAGATTGTCTGTATTGTTTGGGTCCATCTTAGTGTATTCATTAGCTAATATTATGAATGCCTTTGTGACAACAGAGTTTCAATATTACATATTTAGGTTTTTGGCTGGTTTTGGTTTAGCTGGAGAATTAGGTGCAGGCATAACACTTGTATCAGAAATATTAAAGAAAGAAGATAGAGGCTGGGGGACAACTTTGGTTGCAACAATAGGCGTTTCAGGAGCCGTTTTTGCAGGTTTTGTTGGTAATTATTTTGATGGTCGCTTTAGTTTTTTGGGTTACAGCCTTAATTGGCAAGCAGGTTATATTATTGGTGGTCTTTTAGGGCTGGTATTATTGGTATTGCGCTTTGGTGTATTTGAGTCAGGGATGTACGAACTAGCTAAGAAAGACTCTAATACTTTGGGCGACTTAAAGCTACTTTTTGGCAAGAAGGAAAATTTGAAAAAATACATCTACTGTATCTTGGCTGGCTTACCCATTTGGTATGGCGTGGGTATCTTAGTATTCTTCTGTCCTGAATTAGGCGAACAAATGGGATTAGTACGAGAAGATATTGCCATAGGAACGGCTATTATGTTTGCTTATGCTGGTGTTACCTTAGGAGATTTTGGTTCTGGCTTAACTAGCCAACTCATTAAATCAAGAACCAAAGTGATTAAGGTATTTATATTTCTAACGGCTATTGCTGTTGCTCTGTTCCCCATAATGGGTAAAATAAGTATTCCTCATCTCTATTTCTCTTGTTTTCTAATTGGAACATTCTCAGGTTACTGGGCCGTAATTATTACTACATCTGCTGAGCAATTTGGAACGAACATCAGAGCAACTGCCGCTACAACAGTACCTAATTTAATTCGTGGTTCATTGACGCCTATTACATTAATCTATGTATTTGTGTTTCAAGACTTTTTTAAACTGGATAAAGTTTCGGCAGCTATGTGGACAGGTGTTGTCGTGTTTATAATTGCTTTCTATGCTGCTAGTCAATTAAAGGAAACTTTTGGGAAAGAACTAAACTATTACGAGGAGTAATATGAATTATTTAGCCATAAGCTCCTTGTAATCTTCGATACTCTTTTGAACAATTTGTCTTGCTACTGCAGCATCTTGAAATTCTTCAACTTCTACGGTTTTGTTTTCCAGTTTCTTATAATCTTCAAAAAAGTTTCTTAACTCTTTAAAGAAATGCTTAGGCATTTCTGAAATATTTTCAATATGATTAACACTTACGTCATGCGAAGCAACTGCTATAATTTTGTCATCTAATTCGCCATTATCTAGCATGCGCATTACCCCTATTACTTTTGCTTTTACGATGCACATGGGTACAATGGTTATTTGAGAAAGAACAACAATATCTAACGGATCATTATCATCACAATAAGTTTGTGGTATAAATCCATAATTGGCGGGATAGTACATTGATGAGAATAGAACTCTATCCAGTTTAAGCATCCCGCTTTCTTTGTCTAGTTCGTATTTAGCTCTGGTATTTTTGGGTATTTCTATAATACAGTTTACAGAGTTTGGCGCGTCCTCGCCAATAGTAACATTGTGCCAAGGATGCATAGCATTATTTGATTGCATGATTTTTTTTATTTAAAACTCTCCATTTGAAATTAACCATACACCCAAGCTGTCATCAGAAGAGGTATTGATAAATCCTTTAGAGAAAATGGTATATACTTTACCTGCTTCTAATGTGTCGTTGCGCCAATCGTCATAAATTGATGTGCCGTTAGCGGTATTTTTTAATTGAAAACGATATACCCCCGCATCTACGACTTTCCAATCTTGTCCTGACCCAAAGTTTGTATTTGTAAAAATATTTGTATTGCTTTGAAGGTCAATTAAATCCAAGGAGTCGGCATCTGGAACAAATTGATAAAAACGAACGCGACACTTACCGCTTTGTGCTGCTTGCACTTGTTCCTCTTCAAATTTAATTTTTACATTAATTGGTTCATCATATACAAAGATGGTATAACCTTTATTTCGCTCAAAATTTAGTGCAGTATCAATAATGGGGTTGCCAGAAATTGCAACCTTAAAACGACGCACACCGCTTAATATCTCGCGATAAAAAATATTGTTAGTAAAAGTTAGTGGGTTAATAATTATTGGTTTGTCATCAATGAACAATTCCATGTCCGGCGTTTCTGGTGAAGTGTGTACGACCATAAAGCGAGCAGTAGAGTCCTGCACTTCAGTTTTGTCACAAGCTGATAATAAAGCAATAAAGCTTAAAAGAAGAATAACGCGTTTCATGAAATAAAGTTACCTAAAATATGGGCAATTCATTATCGTTTCAATGAATTTGTTTATCATTTCAGGTTTCATGACAAAAGGGAATAAGAAGCCAAAAATGCCACCCCATAAATGAGCGTCGTGTCCGATATTATCTCTGTTTTGGGTACTCATTTTTGCACTATACCACAAATATCCAATACCAAAAACAAAGCCGGGAACGAAACCATATATTTTCATCCAAGGATTAAATACAATGGCGCCAAAAAGCACTGCGCTTATTGCACCGCTAGCGCCTAATGAACGATAGCGAGCATCGTCTTTATGTTTATAGTATGAAGGTAGAGATGACATGACTAATGCAAGAAAAAAGAATAGAATAAACATCCAACGGTTCCCAAAAAGTTCGAAAAATTCCATTTCTAAATAAGGCCCAAAGAAGTAGAAGGTTATTAAGTTAAAGAGTAAGTGTTGCGAATCGGCATGAATAAAACCGTGTGTGATAAAACGCCACTATTCATTACGTTCTTTAATATTTACAGGAATAAAAAAACTCTTAAACATCACCTCTCCATTGTTCCAAGCCAAGTAAGAAATAAGCCCAATGGCTCCCATTAAAAGATACGAGCTACTCATTTATTTACTTTTATAAGCAGCTAAGCCTGCTTCTAAACAATCCATGGCTTCATTAATTTCAGCAGTGTTGAGTACATAGGCAAAGCGTACCTCATCTGTTCCTAATCCGGGCGTGGCATAAAACCCTGCCGCTGGAGCCATCATAACAGTTTTGCCATTGTGAGTAAAGTCTTCCAACAACCATTGACAGAAGTCTTCTGCATTTTGTACTGGCAACTTAGCCATAGCGTAGAATGCACCTCCAGGATTGGTGCATACAACTCCTTCTATTTGTTGCAACCGCCCAATTAGTGTGTCGCGTCTTTTTTTATATTCTTCTTTTACTTCGCTAAAATAACTCTTTGGTACATCCAATGATGCTTCGCCTACTATTTGAGCTAAACTTGGCGGGCTTAAGCGAGCTTGAGCAAGTTTTAATGCAGCTGCCATTACGGTTTTGTTCTTACTTACCATTGCGCCAATTCGTGCGCCGCATGCACTGAAACGTTTGGATATAGTATCCATTAATATAGTATGCTCGTCCATGCCTTCTAATTCTAATGCACTTGTTGCATGCTCGCGGTCATAGGCAAACTCACGATATGCTTCATCTGAAAAGAGGAATAGATTATGCTTCAAGCATATTTCCTTTAAGGTTTCCATTTCTTCTTTAGAGTATAAATATCCTGTTGGATTATTAGGATTGCATATTAGAATAGCTTTCGTTTTGTCAGTAATTTTATCTTCAAAATCCTCAATTGGCGGAAGTTTAAATCCATTTGTTATGGATGAAGTTATTGGAACAATATCAATACCACTAGCCACTGCGTAGCCATTATAATTAGCATAAAAAGGTTCGGGTACAATCATTTCATCACCCGGGTTCAAGCAAGAGATTAATGTAAATAGTATAGCTTCAGAACCTCCTGTTGTTATAATAATCTCTTCAGTATTTAATTTAATATCAAAGCTATTATAATAATTAACCAGTTTTTCCCTGTAGCTAATATTACCAGCACTGTGGCTATATTCTAGGGTGTCAAAATTTATACTACGTATGGCATCTAATGCTATTTTTGGCGTAGCAATATCAGGCTGGCCTATATTTAAATGAAATACATGCGTGCCTCTTTTTTTTGCTGCTTCGGCAAAGGGAACTAACTTTCTGATAGGTGAAGGTGGCATGGCCGACCCTCTTTCTGATACATTAGGCATTTGGCAAATGTAATTTCTTTATTTGTTTTAAACCCTAGTGATGAACGGAATAGTTGTTCAGTTGTTTTTTGCCATTTGTAATTTTATTATTTCTCATTTAGTAGCGTACCTTTGAGCAACTCTTTTAGGTAAATTATGATTGAATTAAAAGTTCCAACAATTGGAGAAAGTATAAACGAGGTGACATTGGCCGAATGGAAGGTGTCTGAGGGTGATTATGTAAAGCTTGATCAGATTATCTGCGAATTTGAAAGCGAGAAGGCAACCTTGGACTTTCCGTCAGAGCAAGCAGGCACTATTACCTTTGTAGCAAGTGAAGGAGATGATTTAGAAATTGGTGCTGTCGTATGCACAATAGACGAAACGGCAGAAGCTCCCGTAGAAGCTGAAGAACCAGAAGAGGAAGAGGTAAAAACTGAAATTAAGGAAGAAACAAAAGCTCCAGCACCACCAGCTGCTGATGTAAAAGCTACACCTGTAGCCAATCAGATCATTGCTGATAAAAAAGTAGATGCTAATAAAATTGACGGTAGTGGTTCTGATGGTCGCATAACCAAGAGCGATGTATTAGAATTCTTAGCTGGTCCAATAAAAGGAGGTAAGGCTGCATTTACACGTGATGAAAGTCGCAAAAAAATGAGCAAGCTGCGTCGTACAATTAGTCGTCGCTTGGTAGAAGCAAAGAATACCACAGCTATGCTCACTACTTTTAATGAAGTAGACATGGGGCCAATTAAGGACTTGCGTTCTAAATATAAAGAAGATTTTAAGGAGAAGCATGGAATAGGCTTAGGCTTCATGAGTTTCTTTACAAGAGCAGTTGCTATAGCCTTACAAGAATGGCCTTCGGTAAATGCATATATTGACGGGAATGAAATTATCTATCATGATTTTGTTGATATTTCTATAGCAGTTTCTGCGCCTAAAGGATTAGTAGTTCCTGTTATTAGAAATGCGGAAAGTCTTACAATGGACGGCATTGAGAAAGAAGTAAAAAGATTAGCGCTCCGTGCTCGTGATAATAAGTTAGACTTAGCAGAAATGCAAGGAGGTACATTTACATTAACCAATGGTGGTGTATTTGGATCTTTATTAAGCACACCAATTATCAATATGCCTCAATCGGCTATATTGGGTATGCACAAAATTGAAGATCGCCCCATGGCTGTTAATGGTGAGGTTGTAATCAGACCTATGATGTACTTAGCATTAAGTTATGATCATAGAATTATTGATGGGCGTGAGAGTGTAGGTTTCTTAGTAAGAGTTAAAGAGTTGCTTGAAGATCCAACCAAAATGATTGCGGCTAAGCCAGTTGATCAAGTTCTGTTAGATCTCTAGCTTAGTTTACAGCTAGTATTGCTTCAATAATCCTATTGTTTTTTGCCTTTAATTCAGCAATCGTTTGATTGTTGCCATAATGTCGGTAATATGCTAGCCAAATAAGCTTGTCTTTAATCAAAAGAGCATTCATGGCAGTACAAATGTTTTTTGTCTCATCATCCACGGAGAATTTAGAAACACTTATCATAGTTCTTGTTCTTTCATTAAGTTTATAGCTTTCCATCAAATATGGTTTGCCTATTTCAATATTTGCCTTGCTTAGACCATCTGTTATGTCACTCCAGTTTTTACTAATAAAACCGCTTTTAATTAAATCGAAAATCTCATCCATCTCCTCTGGCTTTGTAGTGCCGTTTTTAAGCTCTTCGGTTGCGTATAATTTGAAATAATTATCAAAGACCATATTACCCAAGTGTTGTTTCTGGGCGTAGGTTTTATCGTTTAAATAAAAGGCTAGAATTTTATTGCCTTGAGCTTCAAATTGATCTGCAAATGCTGCAATCTTTGGCTCAGAATAACATTCCTGCATACCTTCGATTATAGGGAGTTTTATGGATATAGACCCCCATGCTACGCTTCTCGTAAATGCCTCTTCCGCATTATTTTTATTTTCGGTAACTTCATTATTACAAGATGCTAAGCATATCATGGCTAGAATAGTAGTTAGTATTCTTATCATATTTATTTTAATTTCTTAAACAATGTCATTCCCTCTAAGGAAATCTTCAACGTTCATCTTTTTCTTGCCCTGCATTTGAAGGCTAAGGATATTAATATAACCATTGTTGCATGCCACTTTAATATAACTTTTATTATCACTAAGTACCTTACCCATTTCGTCATTGTGGTTATTTAATTCAATCTCGGTTTTAAATAGTTTAAATACGGTACCATTGAGTTCTGTTTGAGCTGCTGGATATGGGCTCATGCCTCGAATGAAATTATTTATTTCTGAAGAGTTCTTATCCCAATCAATAATTGTGTCTTTCTTAAATATTTTGGGTGCTTTTTTATTTTCATCGTTAAATTCTTGTGCTTTTTTTTCTAAGCTGCCATCGATCATTTTGTTCAACGTTTCAACAATGAGCTTGCCGCCTTCAATAGCCAGCTTGTCATGGAGGGTGCCAACATTATCTAAAGGCTCAATATCAATCTTGCTTTGTAAAAGAATATCACCAGTATCTATTTCGTGTTTAAGTTGAAAGGTTGTTATTCCACTTTCTTTTTCTCCATTAATAATAGCCCAGTTTATTGGTGCGGCACCACGATAATCAGGTAGTAGCGATGCGTGTATATTCACTGTTCCTAGCGGTGGCATACTCCAAACCATTTGTGGCAACATACGAAAAGCAACAACAACCTGCACATCAGCTCGGTAAGCCGCTAGCTCTTGTATGAATGCTGGTGATTTTAAGTTCTTAGGCTGCAATACGGGTATATCATTAGCCAAAGCATATTCCTTTACAGCCGATGCTTGTAGTTTCATGCCACGCCCGCTAGGCTTATCGATATTTGTAACAACGGCAACAATGTTAAATTCGTTATCTAGCAATGCCTTTAATGCTTCAACCGCAAAGTGAGGTGTACCTAGAAATATGATTTTGAGTTCTTGTTTATTTTTACTCATGATTAAAGAATTGTAAAAGTAAGGTCATATTTCATACTACTGTCGCTTATTGCTTTTCCTTTGTAACTTGTCTATCTTAAGAAAAAATAAACGGCTTTTTGCTGAGGTGCTATCTGATTTAAAAAATCATGTAGATCTCAGTTTGCTAACCATTGAGCCTGTTATTGAAAAACATGTTGAAAATAGGGCAAAGCACTTAGCGTCAAAAACATTTTCTTATATCCTTGAATTTGTAATGTATCTACTAGCTATTGTTAGTTTCATTGGTATTTTCTTACTTATATCTATTAGTCCTTTCTACGTTTTGGATGAAATGGCTAATAAGCGCGAAGTATTGCAGGCCATTGGTCAAGCAGATATTGAGACTTTTACCTTAGCCATCAGATTAATGTTTGCCTTGTTTACTGCGCTTTTTATTATTATAGGTGTATTAATACGTCGTAATAGAGTACAGAAATCCTCTATTTATAATTCGGCACAGGAATTGCGCCAAATTGAAGATCATTTAAAAAGTGGGAGCCAAGATTTAAGCTTAATAGATGAAAATTACTCTGAGTTAAAGTCTGTTCAAGAAGCGGCCGAGGTCTAATTTTATTACTAAGTAATCACATTTAATAAGCATTCTTTGGTGGGTGTTCATTCCCTTTAAGTATAAATCAATCCGAGAATTAGTTTTTTTGGAAATAATGCGCATAAAAAAAGACCTCCTTATAGAGGTCTTTCCTTTTGTAATATGTTTTAAGTATTAGCCCATTGCGTTTACACGCTTTGCTGCTTTTGCTTTTAAGTTTGCTGCTTTATTTTTATGAACTACACCAGTTTTTGCCAATTTATCTAACATTGAAGACAATTTAGGAAGCATGTCGGCAGCCGCTTTCTTATCTTCAAGAGCTAAGAAGTTTCTGTAAGCATTACGCATCGTTTTAGCGTAGTATCTGTTATGATCTCTGCGCTTAATACTTTTTCTAGCTGATTTCTTGGTTGCTGAATGGTTTGCCATAATTCGTTCTAAAATTTCGAACGGCAAAGTTAGTACTATTTATTTAAAAATAAATAGATAATTGAGAAAAAAGAATGTGAATACAGCCTTAAGGATTACAATTAGGTTTTAACTTCGCTTAGTAGCTACAAAACTAGATATATTATATAAATATGAAAGAATTTTCCTACCTCACAAACTCGCATCCTTCATACATTGAGGAGCTTTACAATGATTTTGTAGCCAATCCTGATAGCATTGATCCAGATTTAAAAAAGTTTTTCGAGGGTTTTGACTTTGCAGCAGCTCATTATAATGGTAATAGCAGTAGTTCCACAGCAGCCACTGCAAGCATTACGAGTGATGAAAATGTAGATTGGGCCAAGGAGTTCGCAGTCTTTACTATGATTCGTGCTTATCGTAAGCGTGGTCATTTATTATCCAAAACAAACCCTATCAGGGAGCGTAAGGATCGTAATGCACGGCTTGCATTAAGCAACTTTGGCTTGACCGATGCTGATCTGCAAGCAGAGTTTCATGCTGGAAGTTTCATTAATTTGGGCAAAACGAGCCTTGAGAATATAGTTAATCGCTTGAAGGACATTTATTGCGGAGCTGTTGGTCTTGAATATACCTACATTAACGATGAAGAAGTATGTAAGTGGGTGGAGCAGGAGTATGAAGCTCTAATGGGTGCCGATATTGTTGAAGATCAACAAAAGCGCATTTTACAAAAACTAAATCAAGCGGTAATTTTTGAAAAATTTCTACATACAAAATACATTGGGCAGAAGAGATTTTCTTTAGAAGGTGGCGAAAGCACTATTGCTGGATTAGACGCTATAATCAATAGAGCGGGTGACGATGATGTTAAAGAAGTAGTTATTGGTATGGCGCATCGCGGTCGCTTAAATATCTTGGCTAATATTCTTGAGAAAACATATGAGCAAATTTTTAGTGAGTTCGAAGGTTCTATGCCAGAAGATTCTACCATGGGCAGTGGAGATGTGAAGTATCACTTAGGCTTTCGCTCTAATGTAAAAACTGCTAATAATAAAGATATAAATATACAAATAGCGCCTAATCCATCACACTTAGAATCAGTTGATCCAGTTGTTGAAGGGTTTACCAGAGCAAAGGCAGATACGCTTTATGATAGCGATTATGACAAAGTATTACCTATATTACTCCATGGGGATGCTTCTATCGCTGGACAAGGTATAGTCTATGAAGTGTTGCAAATGAGTAAGTTAAAGGGTTATTATACGGGTGGGACGATCCATTATGTCATTAATAATCAAATTGGCTTTACAACAGATTTTGATGATGCGCGTAGTGCCGATTATAGTACAAGTGTAGCCGCCATGGTTCAAGCGCCTGTGTTCCATGTCAATGGAGATGATACTGAAGCGGTAGTAAAAGTATGTGAGTTGGCCTTCAAGTTCCGTCAGAAATTTAACCGTGACGTATTTATTGATATGGTGTGTTACCGTAAGTGGGGGCATAACGAAGGAGATGATCCAAAATTTACTCAACCTCAATTGTACGATATCATAGGCAAGCACGACAATCCGAGAGCGTTATATGTAAGTATGCTCAAGGAAAAAGGCATTGTATCTAAAAAACGAGCCGAGGAACTAGAGGCCGAGTTTTGGAAGCAGTTGCAAGAGCGCTTGGATGAAGTGAAGCAGCAGCCATTGCCTTATGAAAGACAAGCTCCTGAGATAGCATGGGGTAGTCTTAAAAAAGCGAAGCCTGAAGATTTCTTTGAAAGTCCTGATACTTCCGTTTCGGAAGATGAGTTTAAAAAAGTATTTGATTCTATTATGAACTTGCCCGATGGCTTTGGAGCGCTGCGCAAGATTGATAAATTATTAAAAGATAAACGTAAGCTATTTGAAGAAAAGAATGAATTAGACTGGGCTACTGCCGAGTTAATGGCATATGCAACCTTATTAAATGAAGGACATCCGGTGCGTATGAGTGGTCAAGATGTAAAGCGTGGTACTTTCAGTCACCGACATGCAGTTATTCGTGATCAGAAAAAACAAGAGTCTTATAACCGCTTAAATCATATTGATCCTAAGCAAGCCAAGTTCATGATTTATAATTCACTTTTGAGTGAGTTTGCCGTACTTGGATTTGAGTATGGATATGCCTTGGCCAATCCGAATACCTTAACGATATGGGAGGCACAGTTTGGCGATTTCTTTAATGGAGCACAGGTTATTGTTGATCAATATATCTCCAGTGCGGAAACAAAGTGGGGTAAGAACAACGGCTTAGTTATGTTACTGCCGCATGGTTATGAAGGGCAAGGTCCTGAGCATAGTAGTGCTCGTATGGAACGCTTCTTACAAGCTTGTTCTGAGTTAAATATGATTATTACAAACTGTACAACGGCAGGTAACTTCTTCCATGCATTGCGTCGTCAGTTGAAGTTTGATTTTAGAAAACCATTGATTAATTTCTCTCCAAAAGCCAACTTGCGCTTAGATAAAGCTTATTCTAATTTAACGGAGTTTACAAGTGGTAAGTTTCAGGAGTTAATAGATGATCATTCTATTACTAACAAATCAGGCGTGAAGCGCGTGTTGCTTTGTTCTGGTAAGATATATTTTGACTTATTAAAAAAACAAGAAGAAGAGGATAGCACTGATGTAGCTATTGTGCGTATAGAGCAGTTATATCCTTTCCCGCATAATCAGTTGGATGCTATTCGTAATAAATATGCTACTGCTCAGTTTATATGGGTTCAAGAAGAGCCTTATAATGCAGGCGCTGTTTCTTTCTTGAAGCTAATCTTTGATGCAAAGTTTAATATTGGATACTTGGCAAGAGCCGCTTCGGCAGCAACGGCTACGGGTTATGCAACCTTGCATGCTAAAGAGCAGCAAGCGATTATTGATCAAGCATTTGATGTGTAATCACCTGGTATATTGAGTGCTATAAAAGAAATATTTCCAGCCTTAACTGCTGACTTTATTGAAGAGTTAAATAGTAATGGTTCCATTGTTCACTTTAACCGTGGGGAGGTGATCTTGCAAGCGGGTGCTTATATAAGAAATACGGTTCTAGTATTGAGTGGTGTATTAAAAATATACCGAGAAGACGATGAGGGGAATGAGTTTTTCATGTATTACCTACAGCCTGGTCAAGCTTGTGCAATATCTATGATATGTGCGAGTAAGCAAGAGAAAAGTGTAATTACGGCTAAAGTCATTGAGGATACCGAGCTACTAATGATCCCATATAGCCAAGTAGAAAAATGGATGCTGAACTATCCAAGTTGGAATCAATTTGTTCTAGAAACCTATCGTAGCCGATTTGAAGAGGTCCTTCATGTAGTTGATAGTATTGCTTTTAATAGTATGGATGAGCGACTTGGTTTTTATCTTAAGCGCCATTTCGAACAAGGGCAATCATTGGATATTCATATCACCCATCAAACAATTGCTAAGGAGTTGAGCACGAGCCGAGAGGTTATTTCCCGATTACTTAAAAAAATGGAGGAGCGAGGAATGATTGTTCTTCATCGCAATCGTATACAGTTATTAGAAGCTTGGGTAAAAGCCTAGAGACGCTTTGGTTAGAAAAAATTTTGTGGCCATAAATTATTTAGATGGTCTACTTTCTTAAAATTTCATTAGCAACTTGTTGAGCATCTTGACAATATTTATCGTCACCTTTTAAGGTCCACTCACCCGTTTTTTTTATGTAGTATTGAACCGTTTTTTGAATGACTTCTTCATAACCTCCATAACTTTCTAGCATGTTATGTACTTCCTGTTGATAGTCAGCTTTGCTCAATTTATTATCTATCACAAGATCCCATTGCTTATTAATACGCTTAGCTTTCTCTTTATATACCGGGTTAATAGTCTTGTGTGCCATTAAGAAGAGCGATAATGCTTTAGCTTCAGGTGTTGGTTTCTCTTGTTTTTTTTTCATGTCGTGGGTACTATATTAAAGGAGTGGTAAAAGTACTTTTTTAAACTTTACTCAAAATAACTTTATCAATATAGAACGTGCCAAAGGGAATAAAGCTTGTAATGAGCACTTTCCAAGTCGTTTTGGTGTGTGACCATTTATATTTTATACTAACCCAAAAAGTAAAGATTACATAAAGTATGAATAGAACTCCATGTGCATAACCAACAGGGTGGGTTAGTACCGGATTGTTCCATATGTATTTCAGAGGCGTTGCAATAAAACATAATAGGATTACCCATAGTATTCGCTTTTAGTTAATATTACTGGTATTGGTTTAGCATTGACCATTGCTTTTAAAGTAAAATTGGGCATATTGCTCATAAAGGTTCTTCGATTAAATCTATAGAAAAATTCATCTAGATAGTGCTTTGCTTTGTCTTTACCAA
>CALIIL010000008.1 GCA_938017685.1 uncultured Chitinophagaceae bacterium | reverse complement strand
ACTTGATGATTTTGAACGCAATGAGCTGAACAAAGACCATGTGTTTGAAAATCAGGGAGGTCGCTGGAGATTTGGCGGTAGGTTCTAAACCTCAAACACACAACCTTCCAATGCCAATTGCGTATTAGGAAATACTAACTGTGCTTCTTTTAACATCACATCAACCTCTTCATAACGTGATGAAAAGTGACCAATAATTAATTGCTTCACATGTGCCTTCTTAGCCACTTGAGCTGCCTGCGAAGCAGTACAATGCCCGCGTTCGATAGCTTTATCTGCATGCAATTCAGTATATGTACTTTCATGATATAATAAATCAACTTCTTTAATGATAGCCTCGTACTTTTCGTGCGGTGCACTATCTGCGGTATAGGCATATTTCTTTTCCTTTTTACCAGCTGCTGTCACCCATTCGTTTTCTATGACCTCACCATTTTTTTGGGTATAGCTCTCCCCTTCTGCTAAGCGTGAATAAAAATATTTAGGCACTTCATACTTCCTTAATTCTTCAGGTAGTAATACGCGCTTGCGCTCTTTTTCAATAAATAAAAAACCATGCGTAGGAATGGAATGTGCCACAGGAAATGCAATGACTTGCACTTGGTTATTATCTAATAGCACATGCACCGCTTCTTCTTTTAAAAAATGATAAATTATTTTATAAGGCAGTTCCCACATTAATTGTATCTCAATAATGGCTTTGAGGGCTTCAGGACAAAATAGGTGTAATTCTTTATTTCGTCCATTCAAGGCCAATGAGTTTAAAAAACCAATTAAACCAAAGTAATGATCGCCATGCATATGACTTATAAATACATGATTAATTCGTGATCGCTTTACTTTAAAATCTTGCATTCGCATTTGTGCCCCTTCGCCACAATCAACCAAGTAATTTTGTTCTTTTACAGTAACCACTTGAGAAGTTGGGAAGCGACCATAAGCCGGCGTGGCAGAGTTAGATCCTAATATTAATACTTGCATTACAATTTGTCTTTATGCTGTTCAAGATAAGTAAGCATAATTTGCTTGGTCTTTTCTTTTAACTCAGCTACATTGTCTATCGTTAAGCCTGTGGTGCTAATCGGTTCTAAAAAATGGAAGTCTAATTTATTAGGCCAAGCATAAAACTTTTTTGTAGGATGCAATATTTTTCTAGTGCCTAGAATAATGCCTGGAATAATATCTTTTTGCGCTTCAATAGCCACGCGAAATGCACCATCATGAAAACGTGCCAAAGGTTCTTTCGTTCTATTTCTAGTTCCTTCGGGGTATAATGCCAAGTGCTTTCCTTGACCCAAGACCTCAATCATTTTAGCAATACTTTCTTGACGGCTTTTCATACTCTTTCTATCAATGAGAATAGAACCTGCTTTGTAAATAGGGCCAAACAAAGGAAACTTAGCAAAACTATCTTTAGCTAAGGTACGCGTAGGACCTGGCAAGCCAGGTGCAGAAACTGGAATATCAATCAATGAATTGTGATTAATGACAACAACATAGTTCTCTCCTTCCTTAAAGTGCTCACGCCCTTTATGTGTAACTGGGCAAAAAATAGCTGGCATATAAAAGCCCATCCAACCTTCATACATTTTGTGCAAAAACTTTGAGTATCGCGGTTCTTTTACCAACATTTTCATGAAGAAAAGATAGATTTGAACAACTACCGTTGTGATTAAAAACAACAGTATTGCATAGAAAGCGTAGATGCGTGCGAATATACTTTTCACTTAAAATTAAAGTTGCCAATTAATTACTTCCTTACCAAATGATTTAAGGTAATCATTTGTTTTTGAGAAATGTTTGCAACCATAAAAACCATTATAGGCTGAAAAAGGAGAAGGATGAGCTGCTGTTAAAATATGATGCTTCTGGTGATCAATATATAACATCTTAGCCTGTGCAAATTTACCCCACAATAGAAAAACAATATTTTCTCTACGCGCACTTATGAGCTTTATAACCGCATCCGTAAAGGTTGCCCAACCAATCTTGCTATGGCTATTCGGGTTGGCCTGCTCCACAGTTAAGCTAGCATTGAGCATAAATACTCCCTGCTCTGCCCATGCACTTAAACAACCATGATCGGGTGGTACAAAACCAATATCTGCTGCAAGTTCTTTATATATATTCTTTAGAGAAGGCGGTATAATCATATCCTTTTGTACAGAGAAACATAAACCATGCGCTTGTCCCTGACCATGGTAAGGGTCTTGACCCAGTACAACAACCTTTATTTTATTAAAGGGTGTAGTATTAAATGCAGCAAACATATCTTCGCCTTTCGGAAATATGGTTTTCCCAGCGGCTTTCTCTTGTTTAATAAATTGAACTATCTGTGCAAAATATGGTTTATCAAATTCGATTTGCAATTCCTTTTTCCAACTTTCTTCTATCTGTACGTCCATTATCTTATCTTAGCTTAAACATGAAAGGGTTAAAAATAACGCTTATCTTTTTATTGATTTATAATCTTTCTAATGCGCAGTCCAATGTGCAGTCGGGTTATAAAGTTGGTATAAGTTATAGTCTAGGCGCTCCTGTGCATCGCTTAGGTATGCAACTCGGTTTGTTCATGGCTAATAAGCATGCACAAATACAAAGTATGGGTCAAGTCTTTTATTGCTTTAGAAATTATGGACCTAAAATCCCGAGGTTGGAAGCTCAGTTTAGCCTTGGGGCGCAAGTAGCTTTTGGCAATACCTTCTACCGCATTCCTAGTACAGTTTTACTCAGCGAAATATCCAATATGACCGATAGACAATATGCTATTGGTTATGGTTTAAAATATTATTGGGATCAAATTGGCACAACACAAACGAGTGGTTTAATAAGTATCCGATCTGGCAATCTATTTGTAGCAACTGAAAATGATGGTTTAATTTTTAAAGCATGGGATCGATATAGAACTGGTGGTTTTGTGGTCGGATATGACATAAATAATGACTATCAATTTGCATTTGCCGCACAAAGGTTAGCACTTAATCTTCTATTATATACGGCTTCGGCGCAGGACGAACGCGTGAGAAAAATAAAGGACAATCGCTACCCTTCTCGCTTTGGATATTTAAAGATGGATAATGCTCTTTATGGCAAAAGCAGTCATGGCATTCTAAGTTTGAGTTGGCAAGGTAACCTTGGCCCTACACAACATGGGTTTATTGAAATTGGTATTGATGATGAGCGGATTAGAAACTTGGTCCAAAATAAATTTATACATGATATGCCGTTCTTACCTAAGTCTTGGCTTAAAACAAAAAATGCGCATATTCCAATGAAAAGCAAAACAGGGCGTCCTTATTTATATAATGAAGGACAAGAAGTTAGACCTAGTAAGTTTGTTTGGGGAGTTGGGTTAAATAAGGTCTTGTTTTATTAAGGGCATAAAAAAAGCACTCAAGGAGTGCTTAAATATCTTTTTCTTGCAAATTAAAATCGCAACTTAACTTTCTCGCAGAAATCACTTTCTACCATGCGCTTTGATACGGTAAGCATTCCTTCAAATGCTTTTGCCTTGGACACGCCATGACCAATAATTACTGGCTTATTTACACCTAATACAGGTGAACCACCATATTGCTCAAAATTAAAACGCTCTAAATAGTCGTCTTCAATTTTGCGATCAAACTTGAAAATATCATAAATACTTTCAGCTAATTTTAAGACAATGTTTCCAGTATAACCATCGCAAACCATTACATCGGCTTTACTAGTAGTTAGTATATCTCGTCCTTCAATATTTCCTACAAAGTTGATTTTATCATTCTCCTTTAAAACAGGAAATGTGCTTTGAGCCAAAATGTTACCCTTACCTTCTTCTTCGCCAATATTTAATAAACCAACTCTTGGGTTAGGAATATTCCATACATGCTCAGCATAAGCCGATGCCAATAATGCAAACTGATTGATATTCTCAGGTTTGCAATCAGCATTTAATCCCGCATCAGCCAATAATCCTGTGGTACCATCAGGTCTAGGAACAATAGTACAAACCGCAGGTCGAGTTACCCCTTCCATAGGTTTTATAACATAAGCTGCTCCTACCAACATAGCGCCAGTATTTCCAGCACTTGCAAATGCATCAATCTTTCCTATTGCTAAATAATGGTAACCAACGGATATCGTTGCCTTCTGCTTTTCCTTTAGGGCTCTAGCAGGATGTTCGTCCATACCAATAACTCCTTCACAAGGAACTAAGTGAATGTTCTCAGCTTCAGGCAAGCCTTCAATAGGTCTTGCTCCATCAAAGAATAAATATAGAGATACATCAGGATTGGCCGCTACAAAGGAATGTACCCCTTGCACAGCTTCCGTGGGAGCAAAGTCCCCACCCATCATATCTAAACCAATATTCATAGATTAGATTTATGCTTCTCCGCTTTCTTCTTCTGATGCTTCTTCAGCTACTGCTTTTTCCATTACCACACGCCCTTTGTAAAACAATTGATGTTCTACCCAATGAGCTCTGTGACGTTGGTGTACTTCACCGGTTGTTTTATCCGTACTTAATGTAGGCATATTAGCTGTGTAATGCGTACGTCTTTTTGCTGTACGTTGGTGTGATTGTCGTCGTTTAGGATGCGCCATGATCTAAATTTTTATTTTCTATTTTGTTTTTTAAAGCATCCCACATTTTATTGCTGGTATGCTTTTCTTGTTTGTTCAATATTTTTAAAGTCTCTTGGTTACAACCGCTTTCGCCCTGATCATTATCTGCATGTACTTTTTGTATAGGTAATGAGAATATGCAATATTCATATACCAACTTACTTACATCAAGTAGGCTGTCTGATTGAGAAATGTATGTAACTTCAGGATCCCCTTCGTTTTTACTTTCTACATCATCTGTTGCCACCAATTTTACAACATGATCAAATTCGTCCCAAATGTTCATCGTCATGGTATCTCCACAACGGTCACATAAAGTATTAGCTTGTCCATGAATGTCAAAATGAAGTAAAAAATAATTGACATTTTTATCTAAAGTCATTTTTACTTCAATCTTGGCCTGATCAAAATCTTGCTTTGCAAATTGTTCAAAGAAACTGTCCTCAATCTTGTATATGAAATCATGCTCACCAGCCTTTAGGCCCATAAATGCAATCTCGAATTCCTTCCTCCATTTCATACCACTCGATATACGGATTGCGAAAGTAGCATTTTTTATAAAAAAAAACCCTTATTCATGAGTTATTTGCTGCAATATCAACAATAAGCGCTGAATAAGCTATTTTCAAGGCTTCCCCTAAGGCTCCGGACGTATATTTAGGTTGTTTTATAAAACACTATTGCTCTTTTCCAAAACATAAAAAACCCACGCCTAGCGTGGGTTAAGTTCAAAGTGCGGAGAAAGAGGGATTCGAACCCCCGGTCCTGTTACAGACGCTTGTTTTCAAGACAAGTGCAATCGACCACTCTGCCATTTCTCCGCGGCAAATATATACCAACTCAACTTTTTGCAAAACATTATGGCCTTTTCTTTAAATTTTTTTTTCAACTAAATATAAATATCCTATTTCCTTTTTCTTTTTGAAATTATCTCCGCTTAACCGACTTTTGTTATTACATGGCAAGTATTAAATTATTATTGAAACACGCGGACGTTAAAGGCATTGAAACTTTTGACGTATATCGTGCTCATGAAGGTTATAATTCGGTAGAAAAAGCATTAAAAAACATGACGCCCGACGAAATTGTAGAAGAAGTAAAAACTTCTGGTTTACGTGGTCGTGGTGGCGCTGGTTTTCCAACAGGGTTAAAATGGTCTTTTTTGGCTAAGCCAGAAGGTGTGCCAAGATACTTAGTATGTAATGCAGATGAAAGTGAACCCGGTACTTTTAAGGATCGATACCTTATGGAGTTCTTACCTCACTTATTACTGGAAGGTTTAATTGTTTCAAGTTATGCATTGGGTGCCAATACTTGTTATATATATATACGTGGTGAGTATGCTTGGATTGTAGATATTTTAGAAAAAGCAATTGAAGAAGCCAAAGCCAATGGTTTTCTTGGAAAAGATATTTTAGGCTCAGGTTTTGACTTAGACATTTTTGTACAACGCGGAGCGGGTGCTTATATCTGTGGTGAAGAAACGGCCTTATTAGAATCTTTAGAAGGCAAGCGAGGTAACCCGCGTATTAAACCTCCGTTCCCTGCCGTTAAAGGAGTATGGGATTGCCCAACAGTAGTAAACAATGTAGAAACCTTAGCGGCTGTTGTACCTATTATTAACGATGGCGGTGAAGCCTATTCTAAAATTGGGGCGGGACGCAGCACCGGTACAAAATTAATATCGGCTTGTGGTAATATTAATAAACCAGGTGTTTATGAGATTGACATGACCATTTCTGTTGAAGAATTTATTTTCAGCGATGAATATTGTGGAGGTATCCCTAACGGTAAGAAACTAAAAGCTTGTATCCCGGGTGGAAGTTCAGTGCCAATATTACCAGCTAATCTATTATTAAGAACTGCTGAAGGTAATGAGCGTTTAATGAACTACGAATCTTTAAATGAAGGTGGTTTTGAAACTGGAACTATGATGGGATCAGGCGGCTTTATTGTGTTTGACGAGGACCAATGTATTGTTCGCCATACGATGACCTTGGCTCGTTTTTATAATCATGAAAGCTGCGGTCAGTGCTCACCTTGCAGAGAAGGCACTGGTTGGCTATATCAAATATTAAAGAAAATAGAAGCCGGTAATGGTGACATGAAAGACATAGATCTACTATGGGACATCCAACGTAAAATTGACGGAAATACTATTTGCCCATTAGGCGAAGCTGCTGCTTGGCCTGTTGCTGCCGCAATACGTCACTTCCGAGATGAGTTTGAGTGGCACATTACTCATGCCGAAGAAGCTAAAGTTGGTAATTACGGTTTAGGTAATTACGCTGCAGAAGCATTAGTATAGTAAGTTTAAAAGTTATTTCTTGATGAGCGTGTAGCGAGAATGAATATTAAATTCATCGTCTTGTTGCTCTGCATTTCCTTTATTAGAGGCATTATACTCTTCTTTTAGTTCAGTTTTTGAAAATGAGAATTGGCTCTCAATTGCACCAACTTTTGCCGGAGAAAACTGCTTGCATGTAACACAAACAATTAAAGAATAAATAAATACCAATGAGGTAAAAACATTAATAGCTCTGCTCATATTTATAGGAATGAGTGTCAAATGTATAGTGTTAATAACTTAGATGCAAGTGTTAGCAATCAAAATACCAAGCAAATAACATATATAAAAAACTAAATATTAATCTAAATTCCCGTTAAAATCTACGCTATAATCGCTTGAAACAGGGTTAGACACCTGCAATCCGCAAGCTTTAGCACGAAGATTAACACCATTATTAAAGACCTCGACCTTACCCGATTGGGCTAAATACGCTTGGCCATTGATATAAAGCTGTGCAAAAGCTTGATATTCATATTCCTTCAAATCTAATATGTTATTGGTTATAGAGTACTTCCCTATTGCTGGTACTTCACTGGCGGATAATCTAACTGTAATGCCATTACCCTGTGTTACTTGAAGTTCAATGGTATATAATGTATCACCATTTACATAACTAGTGTCAGATGTAACGGTTGCTTTTTGACCATTCGTTATAATTGCGTCTTGACTTACAGTGCAAGGCGCATCTGGTTCAGGAGTAGGATCATCAGTTGTTGTATCTTTCTTACAACTAAGACTGATTAATATAAGACCACTAAGAATTAGGCTGAGCCAGTTTTTTCTGTTTAATGTCATAAATCACTAATAAAGTTACACCAATATAGAACAAACTTCCAATTTTATCGGTCTCCAATAACTCACTAAAGAAGTTATTTATAAAGATAGCCCCAAGCATACCAAGAACAGCAAGGATAATATTACGATCAAATCTATTCGTTGAATTATGATAAATTTTTTGCCCCAAATAAAATATCATAAAGATGAAAACAGCATAAATAATTAAACCAGGGTACCCCTGCTCTACTAGCATAAATAAGAAATAGTTATGTGATGTACTGCGTTCTAAATTTCGACTAACCCATGTTTTAAATGCTGAAATGGTGTAAGGCTTATATGAGTCGTAAAACATATTAGGACCATATCCAACAAGAGGTTTGTCCTTACTCATACGTACGGCAGCTATCCAACGATAATAGCGTTCCGCAGAAGAAATATCTGTTCCTTGTATGGTAGCCATTAAGTGGTCAGCAAGCGATTCGTGCATGACTGTTTTTTCAAACTTAGGTCTGTATTGGAGATACTTATTATTATTACCAAGCCAGAGCACAAAGACTAATACTAATGCATAAAACAAACCAATCCCCCAATGCATTTTGCGCCACTTAATTAAGACCATAGTGCCAATACCAAAAAGTGTAGCGGCCCATGCGCCTCTTGAATAAGAGAAGTATATGGCCACAAGAAATAATAATATACCAAAAGCAAAAAACAGTTTATGGAAACTCCCTTTGCGTCCATTTAAAAATGCGCCAATAATCAAAAAGAAAAAGCTAGATATCATTGAGCCATACATCACATGATTCTTAAAGAAGGGTTGAATAGGATCATGAACATCATCAAAGCTAAAACCTGCCCCTTTAGCTTTATACATTACAATAAATACGATTAGCAGTAGAACCGAAAACATTAATACAAAACCTTGCTTTACACGCTTTGCATCTTGAAAATAAGCATAGCTAAAAAATACAAAAGGAACAATATACCACACCTTACGTAGTAGAAACTTCATACTTAAAGCAATATCACTAGACGCAAAAGTTGTTACCGCCGTCCAGAAAAAGCCTAAAAGTACAAGCCCAATTAAAGGATGTGAGATAAATTGTTTTGAATAAACATCTCTCTTAATGATAAAATAAAAGAGCATTAAAAAAGTAATTAATAATTGAAATATCTCATCTGGAAAGTCTAACTGTATAGGCAATACACGCTCCATAGAAAATGAAAGCGGTATAGTCAATAACAGCAACTTAAAAGGCAACTCAATATCAAACAATACAAAGAAGGCAAATACCACAGCACAAGGAACCGCCATAATAACCCAAGAGCTATTGAGTAATGCGTAACCTAAACAGAGTAAAAACAAAAGCGTAATCCCCGCAAAAAGTAATTGAATATTTTGCGTAAAGGATTTAAGCATCGCCTATAAATCGCTCTTTATTTCTGATAATAAACTCATAGAGAACCATGAGGAACCAGCTAAAGAAAAAGGCTCCAAGAAATGAACCAAGCACCGTAATCGTGCGATAAGGACCTGCCTTTTCTGAACCAGGTGTAGCCCATTGCACAACATGTACAAATGGAATATCATAATCTAAACTCGTCTGAAACTCATTGGCCAAGGCGGCATACTTACCTTCTTCAATAACCAAGCGATCTTTTACCTCTTCTACTTCTTGCAAGGTTTCCAAACCACGCGCAAAGGCTTCTCCTCGCCCACTCATCTTTCCATTCATTAATCCCTTACGTCCCGGACTAACAATATCGTAAATGTTATACTTTGTTCTAATATCAACAATCGAATCTGTAAGCACCGCTACCTGACTGCTTATAGAGTCAGCGCGTTTAGTAATGGCTTTTGCCAATTGGCTGTTACCCACCATGTATATTTTTTTTATTTCTTTCTCTGTAAAGTTAATCGCTGCATTGACGACTTCTGCTGCCAAACTATCACTCTCGTCTTTAAAGCTTACCTCAATATGTTTAAAACCGGAACGTCCAAAACTATAGTTTTTGACAAAACGCTTATAGGTTTTTTTCATACGGTCAGGGTCACTTGGATCCATGCCGTAATGTTCAGCAATTTTAAATTCTGTGATTAGTTGAGATACTACATTAGAACCATTACCAATAACATATACACGGTCTACTTCATTTTCACCACCGAACAAATCAATCCATTCTTGATTGGCCTCTCTAAACATATTGACACGTCCAGAAATAACGGCCGAAGATGGAAAAAAGGCGCCATATGCCTTATATGTGTTCTTGGTCATAAGCATGACAATAGCTGCAACGATTGCGGCTAACACAGCTATACCAATAATTATTTTTTTTCTTTTCCAGCCAAAGCGCACAAAGTCTACTAAGTCTAGATGTAAGGATTTATCACTCATAATCTTTCAGGGTCAAATATATTACAATAACCGACTAATCCTTAACGACTATATCCTGAAAATATTTTATCATTTCCTTCCAATTCCATAATTTGAAAAAATAAATAGCCGGAAAGAAACAGAGCGCATTGATAACAATGGATGTAAGCAGGTTTATGTTTAATTCCTTGATGCCGTAATTGATAGCGAAAAAAGTCAAAAAGAACAATAAAAACTGTGCAGCCCAGGACCATTTAAAGGCAATATCTGTTCTACGAATAGAAAATAATATAAATGCACTAGCCAAAAGCCACTGTACAACTAAAGCTGTAATTGAAACAGCGGTGGACTTATAAAGCGGAATAAATACAAGGTTAGCACCAACACTAATAACGGAAGCGACCAGAGCAATTTTTATAAGTAGTTTAATATCTCCGTTAGCCGTGAGCAGTGTTGAATAAACGTAGGTAATACAATAAGCCGGAAAACACATAATTACAAAGCGATAAATGGTGGATGCTTCGGCTGTATTATTTTCATAAAGCATATTCATAATATCCGTATTATAAAAATAGCTATGACCTACAATAGCCAAGGCAACAGGTAACAATAGGTTAGCCGAGGTTTTTATCAAGCCAGCAACATTATTCCTTCGAGCAATCATCCGACTAAACATGGGTAGCAATATGCCTGCAAAAAGAAAACCAAACATATTCAACGCATCTAACATTCTGAAGGCAGAAACATATACCCCGTTTTGAAAAGCTCCTTCTTTGCCTGGCAATAAGCGCTCCAATAATACACCATCAGATCGCATGTATACCCCCATAAGCAATATAAGCATAGCATATGGCATACTTTTTATTAGTAGTTCTTTTACTTGTGGCCATGCTATTTCCTTAAAATTAAGCCTTGTATATTTTATTAAAATAATGACCAATGCAATACAGGCTGTTAATCCATAAGCAACAAGTTGTGCATATACAAACCACTCAATCTTAAACTGACCTTCGTAGGTTTTATTAAATAACAAATAACCACAAAAAGCAATCATGAGCAACTTATCTAATACACTAAACAAGCCATCTAACTTAAAATCATGATTAGCCGAGATATTAGAACGAAGGAACAACAGCATACTATTCATTAATTGAATACCCGCAATACAAACAAGTAAGCCCAATGCCACACCAGAATAATCTAAGGCCACGGCTAATAATAGTATTACACCAAAATAAAGTAAGCTTAGCACTCCTTTGGCTATAAGCATATTAGGCAATAGTGTTCCTATTCTATTCGGTTGCTCAGCAATTGTCTTATTGTTATAATTAGTAATTCCTAAGTCTAATAGAATATTAAATATAATAGAGAGATTAAGCAATGCAGCATATAAGCCGTAGTCTTCATAGCCCACAGCCTCCTGAACATTTCGGTCTATACCAAAAATCCAAAAAGGTTTCACTAATACATTTAGCAAAACCATGATTAATATGTTGGAGATGAAGTAGCGTTTAAGCATACTGAAATTTAAAATTAGTCATTTCTCTGTGATTATAGATTAATTAAGCAGGTCATTATGGATATACAAAGTCATAGCTCAGACAGAAAGCGAATAATTAACGTTCGTTGTAAAAATAGATTGAACGATTACATACATTTGCGCACTAATTAATGAAAATAGCAGTAAATACAAGATTTCTACTCTCGGGAAAACTCGAAGGAATTGGTTGGTTTACCCACGAGATTTTTAAGCGCATGGTGCTTAATCATCCCGAGGTTGAGTTTTTATTTATTTTTGACCGTGCTTACGATGAGCAATTCATTTTTGCTAAGAACGTTACGCCAATAGTGGTATCGCCGCCAGCGCGCCACCCTATCTTGTGGCATATTTGGTTTAATTGGGCAGTACCACGCATCCTTAAAAAACATAAACCCGATTTATTTATTTCTACTGATGGTTTTGCATCATTATATACGAAAGTTCCGCAAATAACTACTATTCATGATTTGGCTTTTGAACATTATCCGGAGCACCTCCCTTTTAAGTTTAGATACTATTTAAGAAAATATACTCCTCAATTTGCCAAAAAGGTTAATCGCATTATTACTGTATCTACTTTTTCAAAAAGCGACATTGCCAAGACGTATAATATTCAGGAAGAAAAAATATCCATTATTCATAATGGTGCCCATGAACGTTATAAGCCATTAAGTAATGAAACTATAACGGCTGTTCGCCAAAAATACTCCAATGCTAAGCCTTACTTTGTTTTTGCCGGAGCATTACATCCTCGAAAAAATGTTGAAGGATTATTAGATGCATTTGCTCAATTTAAAGAAAAGAATAATTGTGATATTCAACTACTTCTCATCGGTCGCTTTGCCTGGAAGTCTGAGGCTATTAAAGAAAAACTGGCCAATCATCCATTCAAAAACGAAATACATCATTACGATTATATGAATGTAGATGAACTATCCAATGTTATTGGGGCTGCATTTGCATTGACCTTTGTATCTCTATTCGAAGGCTTTGGTATTCCTATATTAGAAGCAATACGTTGTAATGTCCCTGGAATAGTTGCCAACAAGACCTCCATGCCCGAAGTGGCAGGCAATACAGCCCTATACGTCAATCCTAAAGATGTAAGCGATATAGCTGATAAAATGGGCGAAATGTATGTCAACGAAGGTAAAAGAACCTCATTAATCAATGCCTGCGCGGAACAAGCCGCTATATTCGATTGGGACGAGAGTGCCGAAAAGCTATTTCAGTTGATAAAAAAAGAAATATCAACATCACTTAATAACTAAATCGGAACGACCCAATACTTCCATTTATCTTTAATAGATAATGGCAGAAACAGCTTCAATCTATAATATTAAACTAGACCAATTCGAAGGTCCTTTTGATCTTTTATTGTTCTTTATTCAGCGCGACGAGCTGGATATATATAACATTCCCATCAATACAATTACCAAGGACTTCTTAACCTTCATAGAAGAGCTTGAAAAATTGAATATTGAAATGGCGAGCGAGTTTATTTTATTCGCGTCTACTCTAATGAGCATAAAATCTAAAATGCTCTTGCCAAGGAAAGAAATTGATGAAGAAGGAAATGAAATAGATCCGCGCCAAGAGTTAATTGATAAAATATTAGAATACAAACGTTTCAAAGAAGCATCCGCCGAAATGAAATTATTAGAAGCCGAAAGACAACTAATGATGAAGCGCGGAAATGTAACGCAAGACTTATTAAATATTGGCGCACAACAAAGTGAAGGAACAGAGGGCGAAAGCTTAACAACATTTAAATTATTTGCAGCCTATGAGCGCACCTTACGCAAGATGGATGCACGATTACACAAGCCAGAACATGTGGTTGTAAAATATAATTACTCCATGGATGGCCAACGCACATTTGTACATGATTGGCTACAACGTGATAAAAAAATATCGTTTGAAAAACTATTTCAAGCTTGCGAAAATCGTATCCATGCCATCTTCAACTTTCTTGCAATACTTGAATTATCTCAACAAGGTTATATGCGCGTATTGAGTGGCGAAGGTCGCAACAACTTCATATTAGAATGGGTAGGCAATGCACCCGAGTTGAATAACTAAGTGCTGTGGCAACGATATTTCTAAGAGATAATGCACAACGCAACAAAATGGCTTATGGTTTTATATTAGCCATGGTTATTGTTTCGTTTATAAGTCTATTCTCGGAAATTACAGGAGTGATTATACTGAACAAACTGATTGCAGGAGACTTTCTCGAAGATGCAACTCTTGATCTTTTTGACAATTCAATACAAGCAATAAGAATATTGTATATCATCACATTTGTTGGCGCAATCATCACTTTTATTATGTGGTTCAGAAGAGCCTACTACAATGTCCATGAGTTTGCTTTAAGCCCGCCACAATATTCAGAAGGCTGGGCCGCCGGTGCATGGTTCTTACCTATATTGAGCTTATTTAGACCTTCACAAATAATGAAAGAAATCTGGTTTGAAACAATTGCTTTTTTAAGAAACAAAACGTCCAACTGCCCAATTGAAGTACCTACTGGAAAGTTAAACCTTTGGTGGGGCACATGGGTTGTGGGTTCAATGCTTGGCAACATATCATCGAGATTATATTCCGACAGTGCTGCACTTTATGAGATGCTTAATGGCTACTACCTTGATGTTGCTATGAGTATTTTTATATTAATTTCTGGCTTTACTTTGCTTCAAATAATTAAAGAATACGGCGCTTTAGAAAAAGAACTGCACATAGTAGAAAACGAAGTAGCAGAAGATTCAATCTTTTACGAACCAACTAATATTGAAACGGAGTATTAGCAGCTTAAGCATCATTCATTTTAAATTATAAAATATTCTATTACCTTTAAATCAAAATAAATTAAACTATGGCAATCTGGATTATTCTCGGAATTATCGTACTAATAGGCCTTTGGGCTATGGGTACTTACAATGGACTTATCAAAGCACGCAATATGGTATACGAAGCTTTTAGCGGTATTGAGGTCTTTCTAAAAAAGCGTTTTGACCTAATACCCAACTTAGTAGAAGTTGTAAAAGGTTACGCCAAACATGAAAGCGAAACGCTTGAAAAAGTAATGCAGTACCGCGCCGAGGGCGGACCAAAAAATGTAGAAGAAGCAGCCCTAGCTGATCAAAAAGTATCGCAAGCGCTCGTAAGCTTACGCGCTATAGCCGAAGCATATCCTGACTTAAAAGCCGATACTCAATACCAACAACTCATGCACGACTTAGGCGATATGGAAGATGAACTAGCTAGTGCAAGACGTTATTATAATGGAGCTGCACGTGCTTATAACGATAAGCTCATGGTATTCCCTTCTAACATCTTAGCAGGAATGTTCAATTTCAAAGAAGAAAAGTATTACGAAATTGAAGACGCTGCCCAAAGACAAGCTCCTCAAGTCAAATTTTAATACGCTTGAATAAAAGCTTTAAAATAATAGCGAGCCTACTGCTTGTTTTCACTTGTATTCACGCAAGTGCTAAGGAGCATATTGAGCACTACCATGCGGATATTCAAATACAGCAAGACCGAACGGTTATTATTACTGAGCGTATCAAAGTACAAGTCGAAGGTTACATTTTTAAACGCGGTATTTTTCGCGACATTCCACTCTCCTATACATTGAAGAACGGAGGTAAATACCATGTTGGTTTTGACTTGCTAGAAGTGACCAAGGATGGCAAACAAGAGCCCTATAAAACAGAGCGCAAGAGCAACGGCATTCGTATTTATGTAGGTAGTGCAGATGTGTTCTTAAATAATGGCATTTATAACTATACTATTAAATATAAAGTTGAAAATGTATTGAGCCTCTTTGATCAATTTGATGAGCTCAGCTGGAATGTCAATGGTAATGCTTGGGACGTGGGTATCGATTCTATATCGGCCAATGTCTATTATCCTAAGCAAGCTGGCTTGGTCCAAACGGCAGTCTACACGGGCGCTTATGGCGATACAAGTAATGCCGCTAATATTTATAAGACAATTGGCGAGGTGCGCTTTATGGGTAAACAAAAACTATTCCCCCAAGATGGCATGACCGTATCCGTAGCATGGGAAAAAGGATATATAAACTACCCTACTGTTGTAGACCAATGGATACAAAGAATACAAACATTTTCTCTTTGGTTTGTTGGTGGCTTAGGCTTGTTATTTACCTTATTGTTCAATACTATTTTTTGGTGGCGCAAAGGACGTGATCCTGAAAAAGGAATAATCATTCCACAGTTTTCAATACCCAATGATTTAACACCAGCAGATTGTGCTTATATAGATAATTATTACAAATACCCTGACCGTGCTTATGGCGCAACCATAGTTGGCCTTGCCGTAAAAAAGGTAATGACCATTGTAGATGAGCAAGAGAAAAAATTTCTTTTCACCAATAGACAAATATATATATTTACTAAATTGGATTCTCTAGCTAAAAACAAAGAACAATTAATTGAGCGCGAGTTTCTTGACGACTTATTTGGGAGTACAAATCAATTAGAAATTGTACGCAAGCAATACAACGCCAATATATTAAAAGCCCGCAATGGGTTAAAAGCTAACTTAAAAGCCAAGCACGAAGAAAAAAATATTATTCGTAATACAGCACTTACATTAAAATCTTGGATTATTCCATTCATCAGTTTAGCCTTAGGTTTTTATTGTTTTACTCGATATGGCGGCAACTTTGGTGTTATTATTTTATTAGCCGCTATACTTACGGCTATTAGTTATTTGTTTTCCCGTTGGTTCCAGCAGCCTACAGATGAAGGCAGAAAACTTATGGACTTCGTGGCCGGCATAAAACAGTATATAAAATACACCGAAGAAGACCGATTGAAAATAGTGAACCCACCGGATTTCTCTTTTGATCATTTTGAAAAAATACTCCCTTATGCCATAGCTTTAGACTGTGCGGATGACTGGCAGCACCAATTTGAGGTAGTCAATCCTGAAGCGGCACGAAGCGCTAATACCTTTATGTGGTATCATGGAACGGGCGCTGGTAGCTACAAGGATTTTGATTTTAATGATGTTAGCGATACTATAAGTTCGGCAGCAGTACCTCCAACGCCCACAAGCTCAGGCGGCTCTGGTGGCGGCAGCTTCTCTGGCGGTGGCGGTTTTTCTGGTGGCGGTTTCGGTGGTGGCGGCGGTGGTGGCTGGTAAAAATTGTCAGTTTGAACTTAGAAAGTAATAAAATGATAGACTTAAATTTAGTATGGATTGACATTGAATGCCCGCAATGTAAATACATAAATGAAATTCAGTTTATAGATGCTAAATCAGAGAAAACAGTCTTTTGCCATAATTGCAAGACAATTATACAACTTAAGGACAAAAATGCATCTGTACATAACGGAGTTGAAGCAATTAACTCAGCCTTGATTAACTTAGAAAAAAAATTCAAAAAAAAATAGCTCTTAATGTATTATAATCATAATATACGAACCAATATACAGGAATGGAAAAATAGGCTTTCTAAAGCAACCTATGATCAATTTGGACATCAATTAAAATACTGTCTAAATAATATTGAAGAGAATAAACAAATTTTCGGAATAATAAAAGAAGCCATATTAATTCACCCATATAGAGAAGGCGAATTAAAAAAAATTGTTGACAATTATGACAAAGTAGAAGTCGAATTTCACAACGAAAATCAACAAGCAAGTTTTTGCTACCAACTTTTGAAACATTTTATTAAAGATTGTGGTTCGTACAATTTACATGAACGAATGTATTACTTCAATGGTAATGGATTTTTGGAAACAAAAAAAAATATTATTGAAGAACTAATAACTCCTATTTTCTATTTCATTCATGACAAACTGGACAAATCAAACTCTACAGTTTATTTACTAGAAAAATATAAAAAACGAACGGAGTGGTTTACAAACAGCTCGCTTTTGAATGAATATAATTTAGCCACAAAAAACTACGAGCAAATATTTGAAGACGATTTAAGATTGTTTCTTTTTGACCAAGGAATTGACTACCCGTTTTCAACCCCAAAATCTACGTCTGGCAGAGCTGACATTATTGGCTCAATTGACACAAACAATCCAATAGTAATAGAAATAAAACTAATAGACAAGAAGAAAAAATACGGAAAGAAAAGAGTAATTGACGGGTTTTCTCAAATAGTTAAGTACACCAATGATTTCAATAAGGATGTTGGATATTTAGTAATATTCAACGTTGATAATATTGAATTGAATTTTGAACTTAATGAAGCCAATAACACATTTCCACCAATAGTAACACTTAATCACAAAACATATTTTATAATTGTAATAAATATAAATTCTGGAATTTCAGCAAGTAAAATTGGAAAAACAGAAGTAATTACTATTAAAGAAAGTGAACTCGTCAAATAAAAAATGTAAGAAATAGATTTATTCAAGAATGTGTTTAACTAATCCATTTGGATCGAAAAATAAAAACTAAATTAGAGTTTACTATCAACCATAATCGGTTTGATATGAAAGAATATGATTAGGATTAGATTTCTTAATTATTCACATTTACAAAGCAACGCTTGTCATACATTTGCAACTCAAAATAAAATTCAATGCAAGCATTATTAAACAAGCTCAATTTAAAAAAAATAAATAGTGGTACTTCTACTGGTAAAAAATGGTATAACGCCAAGCATCAAATACTAGACAGCTACTCTCCTACCAACGGAAAAATAATAGGATCAGCATACAGCACGCGCAAGGCCGATTATGAAAAGGTAATGGAAACAGCACAAGGCGCATTTAAAGAATGGAGAACATGGCCTGCACCAAAACGCGGTGAGATTGTGCGTCAATTTGGAGACAAACTTAGAGAAAATAAAGAAGCACTAGGTAAGCTTGTAAGCTACGAAATGGGTAAGAGTTACCAAGAAGGATTAGGCGAGGTGCAAGAGATGATTGACATCTGTGATTTTGCCGTAGGCTTAAGTCGTCAATTGTATGGTCTTACTATGCACAGTGAGCGTCCAGGTCATAGAATGTATGAACAATATCACCCAAAAGGTATTGTAGCGATTATATCTGCTTTTAACTTTCCGGTAGCTGTATGGTGTTGGAATACTGCTTTGGCATGGGTTTGTGGTGATGTGTGCGTATGGAAACCTTCAGAAAAAACACCATTGACTGCAGTCGCTTGTCAGCAATTGGCCTATGAAGTATTTAAGAAAAATGGAGTGCCTGAAGGTGTAAGTTGCTTAATTAATGGCGGTCGTGAGGTAGGCGAATGGTTGAGCCACGACGAGCGCATTCCATTAGTATCTGCAACAGGAAGTACTCGTATGGGTAAAGCAGTAAGCGCAGCGGTAGGTGCAAGATTAGGCACTAGCTTATTAGAATTAGGTGGTAACAATGCAATTATTATTACAGAAGATGCTGATATTGATATGACCTTAATTGGTGCAGTATTTGGCGCAGTGGGTACAGGCGGTCAGCGTTGTACTTCTACTCGCCGATTGATTATACATGAAAAAATGTATAACAAAATGAAAAACGCTTTAGTGAAAGCATATGGTCAAATAGTTATTGGAGATCCACTGAATGAAAAAAATCACATGGGACCTTTAATTGATCAAGAGGCTGTACAAAATTACTTGCACGCCATAGAGCAAGCTAAAGCAGAAGGCGGAAAAGTATTGGTAGAAGGCGGCGTATTGAAAGGAAAGAAATATCCTGGAGGTTGTTATGTGAAGCCTTGTATTATTGAAGCGAAGAATGAATATGAAATTGTACAGCACGAAACATTTGCACCCATCTTATACATCATGAAATACAAAACATTAGACGAAGCGATTGAAATGCAAAATAATGTACCTCAAGGATTAAGTAGTGCCATCATGACAAACAATATGCGCCAAGCGGAACAATTCTTAAGTGCAAACGGCAGTGACTGCGGAATTGCGAATGTAAATATCGGAACAAGCGGTGCCGAAATTGGTGGTGCATTTGGTGGTGAAAAAGAAACAGGTGGTGGCCGTGAAAGCGGTAGTGATGCTTGGAAAATATACATGCGCCGTCAAACGAACACAATAAACTATACAACTGAGTTGCCATTGGCACAAGGTATTAAGTTTGAGTTTTAGTTCTCGGCTCCGCTCGAACTGACACTATATTATTGTCAGCCTGTCCCAATAGCTATCGGGATTGCCGAAGACTTTTAAATTATTAGACCTGTCTGGTTTTGAAACCAGACAGGTCTTTTTTTGTTTTGCTCTTATCTCTTAGTAATTTTAAAGGATGTCGTTAACCCCTTCTGATAAAATAGCCCTCGGTTCTATTGCTCCTAATTTTAAATTATGTAGCCTTCCCCAAATTAGGACAGTGCTAAATTCGACAAAATTGGATTGCTAGCCTCGGAAAAAGTGTCAAATTTTAATTTGATACTTTTTCTGAGGAAAAATTCTCGAGGGCTTTTGTCTCCTAATGATTTGTGCG
>CALIIL010000007.1 GCA_938017685.1 uncultured Chitinophagaceae bacterium | reverse complement strand
TTAGATCAAGAAGAAGCACAATATTTTTTGGATATCACTGGTGCAAAAGGTGTTTCTGGGTACGGGAATGAATTTAATGGACTCACTAGCTCAAATCTTGATAAAGCATTCTTTAACTTATTTAAAGAAGATGAGAATATGGTAGATGTTGTAGAAGAGTTGCATCAAAGGCATTATAATGTATGTAAATTACTTGATTTTAGATTGTATTATTAAACTAAATATTATCACTTAAATATGTGAAATAGCCCTGAAATAGGCTATTCTCTAATTATTTATAGTTGTACATGTGTGTGGAGTGGAAAAAATGGTAGTAAATTCCTTATTTTCAAAATAGTATTTTAGTAATGTATATGTTAGAAATCTAACATCGGCTTTAAAACCTCCCAAACCGTTTGAGCTACAATTTTATGACCTTCAACCGTAGGATGAATGCCATCGTTTTGATTAAGTTCAGCAATACCACCAACATCTTTTAGAATAAAAGGAATAAAGGCTATGTTATTCTGTTTCGCTAGGTCAGAAAAGATGTTACGAAATTCTGTAGTATAGTCTTGCCCCATATTGGGTGGCAGTTGCATGCCTGCTAAAATAATCTTAGTATCAGGACTTTCTTGCTGTACCATATCTATAATCGCTTGCAAATTAGCACGTGTCTCCGTTAGAGGAATTCCACGTAAGCCATCATTAGCACCAAGCTCTAAAAGAAAAATATCGATGGACTGCTTCATAATCCAAGGTAAGCGACTTTTACCTCCAGCAGTCGTTTCCCCACTGACACCAGAATCAATAACCGTATACATCAAGCCTAGCGAATCAATCTTTGATTGCAAAACCGCAGGATACGCATCCGCAGTATCATCTAGTCCATAGCCTGCTGTAATACTATCTCCAAAGCAAAGAATTGTCTTGGAAGAACTTTTGATATCTTCAGAAGGTTCTTTGGTTTCAGTAGCTTCAGATGCTATTGGCGTATCGGGTGATGGTGTTTGATTCTCTCCACAACTTAACATGAAAGAAGCTAGGATAAAATAACAAAACTTTAAGATTTTATGAGGCATTAGTTGTGGTATTTTGGAAAGCATTTGTTTATTTTGAGCGTTGGACAAAACGTCCATAAAATGAAATATGTATATGCCAAAGATATTAAAGATAAATGGTCTTGAGAAAACCTATACAAGCGGTCAAAAACAATTAACAGTATTAAAGCATATTAGCTTTGATGTTGAGAAAGGTCAAACCTTTTCGATTGTAGGACCTTCGGGTAGTGGTAAGACCACCTTATTAGGCTTATGCGCCGGATTAGACGATCCAAACGCGGGAAGTGTTGAGTTATGTGGTCATGATTTAAACGAATTGAATGAAGATGAACGCGCACAACTACGAAACAAAGAAGTAGGATTTATTTTCCAAAACTTTCAACTTTTACCCACGCTTACCGCATTAGAAAATGTGAGTGTGCCTTTAGAACTACAAGGCAATAAAACCGCCAAAACGACCTCTATTGCATTACTTGAAAAAGTAGGACTTGGAGATCGGATTCATCACTATCCATCACAATTATCAGGAGGAGAACAACAACGTGTAGCGTTAGCGAGAGCCTTTGCCAATAGACCTTCTATTTTGTTTGCAGATGAACCTACGGGTAATTTAGATGAGGAAACGGGTGAAAAAGTCATTCAATTGTTATTTGAATTAAATAAAGAAGCTGGCACCACTTTAGTCATTATCTCTCACGATTTAGATCTCGCAAACCGCACCCAACAAATCCTAAGACTCAAAGGAGGACAGATAGTAACCAACGAACGCACACAGATCCTTTGAAAACAGCACTAAGTACTTCAAAACTAAACCTCCCTTGGCTATTTAAAATGGCCTATCGAGATGCGAAAGCAAGTAAAGTTAGATTGCTCTTATTTATAGCCTCGATTATTCTTGGAATCGCTGCAGTTGTCGCCATTCAATTGCTGAGTGACAATCTCAAAGGCAATATAAAACTTCAATCAAAAAGTTTGATGGGTGCCGACTATATTATAGATTCAAGACAAGAACCCACAGAACGTGCGCAGGCCATTATCGACTCCTTACAACCCAATGCCAAAGAGGTCAATTTTGTATCTATGATCGCTTTTCCAAAAAATGGAGGGACAAAGCTGGTAAAAGTACGAGGTATTGAAGGTGCCTTTCCGTTTTACGGTAGGTTAGAAACAGAACCCGTTGCTGCGGCAACGACCTATCAAAGCCAAAAAGGTGCTTTGGTGGATGCCACGCTGATGCTACAATATAATGTACAACCAGGAGATTCTATAAAAGTGGGTAACATCACAGTACCGATTATAGGGACTTTAAAATCCATTCCTGGGAATACGGCAATTTCAAGCTCTGTAGCACCTACCGTCGTGATGCCCTATGACCAAATAGAAGCCACAGAACTCTTACAATTTGGAAGCCGAAAAGAATATCAGTTTTTTTATAAAGCGGCAGACACCCTAAATCTAGACACATTTGAAGACAAAATAGAGCCGATGCTCGAACTCGAAAAAGCTGATTTAGATACTCATACAAGCACAAGTAGACGTTTAGGAAGGCGCATTGATAACTTAGGCAAGTTCTTAAATCTCGCTGCTTTTATTGCATTGTTATTGGGATGTATCGGGATTGCAAGTTCTGTGCAAATTTATATTAAAGAAAAGCTGAAAGCCATTGCAGTATTAAAATGTATGGGTGCCAGTAGAAAGCAAAGTTTCCTCATTTTCTTGATACAAATTTCAGGGATAGGAATCCTAGGAGGTCTTATAGGATCTGGGATTGGTGTAGCATTGCAAGAACTGTTCCCACTAATTCTTAAAGACTTTTTACCCTTCGACTTAGTCATCTCGGTAACTCCCAAACCTCTAGTTATTGGTGTCTTATTAGGGGTGTTGATGTCCATTTTATTTGCATTACTACCGCTATTAAGTACTTGGTACGTGTCTCCACTTAAAGTATTACGAATCGATGAAGACCCCGAATCCACTCGAGGGACTAAAGCTTGGGTATTCGCTCTCATCTTGTTATTTCTATTTCTGTTTTCTTATTGGTTACTACAAGATGCCTTATATGCATTCTCTTTTGTAGGAGCTACGCTTCTCACATTCGGCATATTAGCCACGGTGGCTAGAGGCGCTATGAAATTGGTCAAACGCTACTTTCCAAAGCGATGGAGTTATACAAGCCGTCAAGGCTTACTAAATTTATACCGACCTAACAATCAAACGATTATTTTGGTATTAGCCATTGGATTAGGGACTTTTTTAATTAGTACTTTATATTTTACGAAAGATATCTTGTTATCTAAAACCAAAGTAGATCAAACCGCAGAAAATGCCAATATCATCATTTTAGATGTACAAAGCGATCAGCAGGAAGCGGTGGCAGATTTTATTATTGAAAGTCAGTTGCCTGTAATCAGCAATACACCTTTAGTTACCATGCGCATGCATCGTATTAAAGGGGAATTGGTAAACGATATACGTCAGGATACCACGCGTCAGATACGACGTTGGATCTTAAACCACGAGTTTAGAACCACCTATCGCGATACCCTAACACCCTCAGAGGAGCTTTTAGAAGGGAAGTGGATATCTATGGCAAAACCCAATGAAATGATCCCTATTTCCATTGGAGAGCGCTTAGCAGGAGATGCAAGAGTCACTGTTGGAGATACCATCGTGTTTAATGTTCAAGGGGTACTCATGGAAACCAAAGTGGGCAGCATCCGAAAAGTCGATTGGGGACAACTACAAATTAATTTGAATATCGTATTTCCCAAAGGAGTTTTGGAGAAGGCTCCGCAATTTCACGTCATTTCCACCGCAGCACCTGATGAACAAC
>CALIIL010000006.1 GCA_938017685.1 uncultured Chitinophagaceae bacterium | reverse complement strand
CTTACCAAATAAACTTTGACCTGACAATAATTGTTCTAAGACCTTTTTTTCTAACTCCTTTTGTTCTTGTGTTTCCATGTGTTCTGTTTAAATAAAATTATTAACCTTTTTTTATTTAGACAGAGTTTAGTTTACAGTCTCTAAGAGCGGAGCTTATTTTATTGAAAAGATTAATGTACGCAAATTAATCATTCATAAAAATGTGAGTATGTTTTACACGATAAATGAGGATGTATTAATTGTATTACTCATTTGGGATAATAGACGAGACCCAAAAGAAGTTTATAATTTATTAAGAGAGTTCAATTAAAGTGAATAGAATAAATAATCACTTTTATTTACTCTCTCCCCCAAACAACTACATACTGATGAGGGCTTGCATACTTTTGAGTAAATCCTTCAGCCTGCATTTGTGCATTTAATTCTTGCATACACTTTTCATTTAGAAATTCTTCACGCCAATTTTGTAACACTACATAATCTATTGGGTGATCGCTCTGCGCTTCATACTTTGTAAAGTCACCACAAGGCGGGTAAGAGTTTCCAGCATAATAGCCATTAATCGTTTCACGAGGGTTTTTACCACCTGCCCAATTAACAGGGAAGTAATTGATATCCGCTTCGTAGTTCATAAGCATAACCAAATGCTTGTCTTTTAATGCGCCATAATAATCGGTCAAGTGTAAGAACGAATTATCTTTTTGGAATAGGCTGTCACCCTTTTTAGTAATTTGCCAATCGTCGTAATGCAGATTTAAGACTACGCTTTCATCTTTAATATGTTCTGCGCCTGTAATGATTTCTTTAGCCACTTTATTGCTTTCCATTACAGTAGGAAAGCGAAAGGCTAAAAAGACAATGGAAATTAAAAAAGCAGATCCTATAAAAATAATTTTGTGTAAGTCCTTCCAAACCTTAGTTGCCAAGAATAGCAATAGAAAAATGGGCGGTAAGAAAGCAATGCGAATTTCGATCGATCCTGCACCACCAACAGTTGCCGGTGCAGTAATATAAGAAAAGAATGTAAAGCCTGCGAAGATTAAGAACACATAAGACAGGTTTTTAATGGCAACACGATTACGTTTCAAACTAAAGGTCTTTCTATCTTGTTTGATAAATAGCAATGCCACAAAAGCTAAAACTAAAGCTAGAGATGCAACAGCCGGAATAACTTCGGTATGGCGTGTGCTTTGCGATGTCCACATGGAAAGAAAGGCTAAGAATTTTTCCCAATAAGAAGCAGGGTGCGGCGTTGTGCCAAAACCACGCTTAGCTAAGAACATACCAATGAGTAACAGGCTCGGCATAAATAATATAGCCAAGCGCGATACTTCAGTCAGTATAAATTCAACTCTTAACTGTTTTACTTTTTGCCATTGCGATACAAGCCAAATACACGAGATAATCATCATAGTATAAATGGCCGGCATGCCATGCGATAATGCCGTAGCGAGTACTAAGAGCGAGGTTACCAATGCAATAATCGGTTGGTTCATATCTTTTCTATGGCGGATATAAAAACCAACGGACCAAAACAAGAAGCCTAAGCCCAAGCAATAATTATAAAATCCTTGCTGAAAGGGGAGTGTAAATAGAAAGGGGAAAAAGAGAAAACTTAAAAAGCCATTCTCTTTATTAACGGATCGGAATAGATAACGAAAACCAAAACAGAAAATGAGTACATAAATGATTTGAAACAACTTATCAGCTAACCAAGGCGGCGTAAAGCGAGTAAAAAAACCAATAATGATATGACTGCTCCAATTAGGATCAATATGGCGGTTTATAACATAGAACTGCTCGTAGAAGTCTCGGCTAAGACCGCCTACAAAATCAAAAAGAACCTTGGCATTATAGGTATGACTTGCGCCATCTCCTGTAATATAATATTTAGGAATAATGATAATACTCAGTGATAATAGCACTAAGCAATAGAATAGATATTTTTCTAATTTAAGCAGACCTTAAAAGTACTAAATACTTACTACTGCTCCATACATACGCTCAATAATTGAAACCACATCACGTCCTTCTTGGGCGTTGGTCATCATGGCTTCATTGCCGGCAAGGTGTTGTATCACATTTTCAATAACGCGGTCGTGGTTACTCATGCTTCCTTGGTACGCGCCATAGTCATTGCTTTTCTCAGATATATTAATCTCAGGAATGGTGTGTTCTTTAATTTTTTGATATTCAATGGTGTTCAAATATTGACCACCGATTTTTACTGTACCGTTTTCGGCAAGTATGGTTATGGCACCTTCCATATTTTTTTCGAAAGAGGAAGTAGAGAAATTGAAATTGATTAAAGCGCCTTTTTTTGTTTCTAAAAGGAAAATGCCGCTGTCTTCCGTTTCAATATAATTATGATTGAAGTTCTTTGTTCTTCCTGAAAGCACTTTTACATCCCCAAATAGATAATAGAGGATATCTACAAAATGGGAGAATTGAGTAAAAAGACAACCGCCATCTTTGGCTTTTCGTCCGCGCCAATCGCTTTGGGTATAATAGTTTTCATTTCGGTTCCAAAAACAATTAATGTTTACCAGGAAGATATTTCCTAATACATTTTCCTGCATCAGTTTTTTCACTTCTGCAACGGGAGGGTTATAACGATTTTGTTTTACTACAAATAGTTTAGCTTCATGATCCTCGGCGGCTTTAATCATTTGTTCGCATTCGGTGACGCTTGTCGCCATTGGCTTTTCGCAAACCACATGTATGCCCTTCTCCAATGCTAAAATGCTGTGAGCGCAATGTAAATAGTTCGGTGTACAAACGTTGAGTACATCAATGCTTTCATTGGCCAAAAGATCTTCTAAGGAATGATAGTAATTACAATTCAGTCCTGAAGGTTTCTCTTGTAAAGAAGCGACAGCTACTAATTCAGCCTGCGGGTTCTCTAATATATGATGCGCATGGCGCGAACCAATATTACCATAACCTACGATTGCGAATTTCGTTTTTGTCATTGAATAAATCAAAAATACTTTAAATTTTTCCTACTAACGATACGATATGAAGTAATATTGTTTAAAGAGGTAAATTGTATTTAATGAATTTTAAATTTTTCCTGCTAATATCAGTTATTGCTGTGTTTATAGGTTGCACATCAAGTAACAAGAAGAAAGTATTTTTTGTGCAAGAGTACAAGATTTTAAATGATTCTGTGAGTAAATATAATGGACGTTTTGCAACAGTTGTAAAGAAAGAAGATCATTATTATTGGACCAAACTGCTTACACATTATCGTTACAGCGAATTTAATTTAGTAGATAGTATTATTTATAGTGATTCTTTAAAATTTGAGTATTCTCTTGATAAAAATTACGTGATAGATAGAGTTTATAATTGGAATGAATTAGAAGAGTGGTTTAAAGGGATGTTTGACACAGTGCTTTCTGGCATGGAAGTAGACACAACGGATGAATTAAGGCTTATATTAAGTTTTGCAACAGACAGTTCTAAAATTATTAATAAGCACTTACCTGAAATGTCTATTTACAACTCTTGTCTCTATTTAGAATTCCTAGAAATGAATTTCCCCGATTCGTTGAACAACTATAAAGAGAAAGAGGATGACTATTTTATTTGTTATACACTTGAAACTGATTTAAGTAAAGAAAAATTTCATAACGTATTGAATGCACTAGATCTTTTTAAGAAGGATAAGTTAGAACTGGGAAATCTAAAAGGTCAGTATAGAATTAATTATTCTAAGAAAGAAGATAAATTTGTTTCAGGAGAATTTGAAAGGTCATTTAACCTAGGAACTGACAGCATGAAACTGTTGTTTAGAGTTTATGAAACGAAAAACATTTTGCCTAGCACCGTGAATTATTATGAACGAAGTCAATGACGTAATTCCCCAAAAGAATTAATTCGATAAACTCCTTCCCCTACGAGAGCGCGAATTATTTTCATAACGTCTTTTCGCTCTTCCATATTGTATTGCTGACAGAATAATTGAATATTTAAACTGTCTTTCTTATCAAGTTCAAAATCCAGGGACTGCTTTACACTTTTTAAGTCAAAGCTATTTTTGCCTTTGGTATCATTATCACAAATGCCACAAACTGTATTTAAATCCTCGCCAAAGTAGGCGGTTATCTGTTGCATGCGACAATCTTTATTATTTTTTACAAAGTGCTGCATGGCTTGTAAGCGCTTCTCTTCCTGATCTTTGAGCCATTCTATTTGTTTGTAATTAATGGCAATATGTTCTGCAGGAAAACGGTCCTCTAAAAAGTAAAGTTGCGGGCGCTCACTCTTTTTTTGATATTGAATATAGGTGCGTGAAGCTAGGAAGTCTAAATCTTGCTTCACCTCTTCTAAATCTCGTTTTAAAGAAAAGGCAATATCAAATTCATTAATAGGAACAGGAAATTGTGAAATAGCATTATACATTCTTAATAGCTGCTTTACAATCTCACTTTCTCGGCGGTAATTGTATTCTATATACTCTAACTCTTGCCGTGATGCGCTTACTTGTATGCGACTTGGCATGAGCATTTTTTCACTCAGCTGCCATAATTTTTGCTTGGCGAGTAATTGTATGCCGTGTGATGCTTCGACAATTGAATAGCCTTTGGCTTTTACAAAATCTAATAATGAAAATTCTAAGGCGAGCTCTTCACCTTTACCAATATCTAATTTTACATAATTACAAACGTCATTATATAATGTGCGTAAGGCTTGCTCGCTCATAAACTTCTGAGCTAACATTTTATCTTGCTCTTCAAACGATTTATTACTCCATAATAATACAGCTTGTGCAGCTTCGCCATCGCGCCCTGCTCGTCCTGCTTCTTGATAATATGCTTCGATAGAAGTAGGTAAATGATAATGTATAACACAGCCAACATCTAATTTATTAATGCCCATCCCAAATGCATTGGTGCAGACCATTACTTTGTTCTGATTGTCTAACCAAGATTGTTGTGCTTGGTCGCGCTCATCTTTATTTAAACCACCATGATAAAAAGCAGCTGAAATATTTCGTTGGTTTAAATGATGGGCAATCTCTTTGCAAGATCTTCTATTGCGGCAATAGACGAGGCTGCTTTTCTTTTCTTTACGGAGAATATCTTCCAAAGGCACCATTCTATTTTCTACTTCGTAGGCTTTGAGTGCTAAGTTTTTTCGAAGAAAAGATTGTGTGAAACGATTGACATTTTTTAGTTTAAGACGTTCGATAATATTCTCTTGTACTTTAGGTGTGGCTGTTGCAGTCAAAGCTAAAATCGGTGCTTTGGGCAAGTCATAACGCAGCTCGGCAATATCTAAATAAGTGGGTCTAAAATCAAAACCCCATTCCGAAATACAATGTGCTTCATCTACCGCAATAAAACTAATATTGGCATGAACTAAAAACCGTTGAAAGCGGTCTGTCTGTAATCGCTCGGGTGAGAGATAGAGCATTTTAATTTTCTCGTCTAAAGCCAATGTAAATATTTCTTTTTGCTCGGCCAAAGTCAAACCTGAATACAAGCAAGCAGCAGGGATATTACGTTCGTTCAGCTCATTGACCTGCTCACGCATCAAAGCAATTAATGGAGAAATAACTAAGCACGCACCCTTCGTAATTAAAGCAGGTAATTGATAGCACAACGATTTACCACCGCCTGTTGGAAGAATAGTCAAGGTATCTTTTCCTTGCAGAATGGATTGTATAATCTCTTCCTGTTGCGGTCGAAAATTGGAGTAGCCCCAATATTGTTTTAGTATTCTTTTTAATTCGAGCACGAATGAAACTGTAAATTAGTGCTTATTAAATTATCATGCATAAAATAGCTTGTTGAATTCATAAGGTAAAACTATATTTTAGAAGGTGTTCTTCTTAATTCATTATAATTTTAGTATTTGTGCTTAAATGATCTAGCTGTCCTAGAAAGTAGTTCTTCTAATTGTATTATATCAAAATGTGCTTTAGGCACATTAGAATTTTGGAATTCTATTAGTTTGATATCTTTCATTATAAGTATCGTGCTAAGTTAGTCCTGCTAATGGATATTATAGAGCATGATTTTAATCAATATTAAAAGTACTTGTACTTTTGTTAACCAATTCAATGAGAAAAATCCTTTTTATATTCTTGATAATGAATACGAGCTTATACGCTCAGGATCCTTTTCACTATTTTATTAATACTGAAGCAGGCCTGCCAACGAATGAGGTGTACGAGTTATTATTGAGTAAACATAATGGTATGCTATATGCTGCTACGAATAAAGGCTTAGCTCGCTACAACGGAAGTACTGTTGAAGAGATAGACATTCCTAATAATGATGAGCTGTCTATCACCAGCTTAGATCAAGATAAATATGGTAATATATATTTTACGAGTTTTCAAGGTGGTATATGGTGTTATGACGGAATGAAAGTTAGCTTGATTAAGCAATTATCAACAACTATAGGTTACCCTAATCTTGAAGTTCTCTCTGACAGTGTGTTATTATTTTCAAGAAATACGAATAGTTTTTATTCTTATGATATAAAGAATGATTTACTTGACACTGTTGTACTGGAAGATGGTCAACAGAACGGCATACTCGTATTTTATGGAAGAGATAGTACTCATGCGTTTGTTAGGAGTGATAATCAAAATTATAGTTACAACAGTTCATCATATACGAAATTGGGACCGCAAAACTTTGAGCCAATTGCAGAAATAAAGTTTGCCTCTAAGCGTTTTTTTATTGGGAATGATAATAACCTTAAATACGTTGCTAAAGAGAAAACACCTTGTTATATAGAGCGAAAATCTGCTACACTAGGTGCGCCTCAATCCTTTAAATCTTATAATGGTGGTCGCTTATTGTACGCCAAGGTTTACGGCCAATTGCTTTATTTGCTAAGCGAGAAAGGTGTACTAGTATATGATGAACAATTTAATAAAGTTGCACATTGGTTTAAAGAGTTGAGTGTTTCTTTTGTTCAAAAAGATGCTACAGGAACATTATGGTTTTCTACTCTTCAGAAAGGTATAATTGCCATGCCTAATAGTGATGTTCGGAAGTCTAGTCATTTTGGTCAAGCGTATACCACTAACCTATTGTTTCGTAATGGTGCTATACATTATACTAATGCTAAGTTAGAGTATAAGGTATGGCCAAGTAATCAAAGGTCAAAAAAATTGAGCGGACGAGCCTTTATGTCTCAAACAGACCAGTTCCCTCAGTTCTTATTCTTTTCTAACCTTTCTAAGAATATTGTTTATAACAACAATACTGCTCAGGTTGAAGAAACACTTGGAATGGGTTCTAATATTAAGTGGATTTCTTATTTTAAAAAGCAGCATGACTTCTTAATAAGCTCTTCCGCTGGACTTAGTTACCTTGGCTCTGAAGACCAAGTAAAGTTTTTTGCACAGAAGTATCAGAGTGTAAAACAGGAAAAGCTGAAAGGTGACTTGGCAAGCGTTTCACATCGATTAGATTTGTTTAAAGCAAAAACCTATAGTCATTATTTTAATAGAACAACAGGGCATATATTTCTTGGAACGCGCAATGGGTTTCACTTATTTACACCTGATAAAAAAAGAAAAGAATTGTTATGGAAAGGCACTTCTATTCAATCCGATTTTTTATATCCAGCAGATGGCGGGAAGACACTTTGGAGCGGTGGACTAACAGGATTGTATAAAATTGAAAATAATAAAGTAGTACGGCATTGGTCTAAGAATGAAGGTTTACTTAAAACGCGTATTGACCGCTTACGTAAGCAAGGTGACACATTGATTATTATATTTGAAAATGGTGTGCAGCTTTTCACGGAGCAGTCTGGTGTATTTGCAACTTATACTTCAGCCAATTATTTACCAAAGGCTGTATGTGTTGATGCATGTATTTATGAACAGCAACTATATGTTTCAACCGCCAAAGGAGTATATATATTGCCATTAGAACTAAGGTATAAAGCCAATGCCAATATTAAAATTGCTTCGTTATGGTCTAAAGATAAGTTGTTAGCTGAAGGAGAAAAAATTGAGTACGATGATAATTCTCTATTTTTTAAACTAGAAGGGGCGGCGCTTAATAGCCGTGGAGATTTCTTGTATACCTATCGCTTATTGCCTAACGATAAGGAATGGATTAGTCAAGTATCTACAGATGACGAGATACGATTCAACTCATTGCAAGAAGGAAGTTATACTCTTGAGGTCAAGTTGAGTACAACATTTGCAGAGAGTGCAGTACAGTCATATAGTTTTACAATTAAGCCCCCGTGGTATCGTTCTTGGTGGTTTTTTCTAATTTGTGCTTTGATTATATTAATCATTATCCTTCTAATATTTTATATAAGGTTGCAGCAAGTGAGAAAACAAGCTGTCTATAGCAAGCGTATTAAGCAGTCTGAAATAACCGCCATTAAAGCGCAAATGAATCCTCATTTTGTATTTAACGCATTGAACTCTGTACAGAACTTAGTGATTAAAAAGGACTTTGAGAATACGAATGAGTATTTAGGTATATTTAGCGACTTAGTACGCAAGACCTTGCAAAACTCTGGCAAGAATGAGATTGAACTTAGTAAAGAAGTTGAGATGCTCGAGCTTTATTTAGATCTCGAAAAGTTAAGATTTGGCGATGAGATTCAAATACATTTTGAAGTCACTGTAGCCTTACAAGAACAACAAGAGATTAAGGTCCCGCCCATGTTCATTCAACCTTATGTCGAAAATGTATTTAAGCATGGTCTATTACATAAGACAGGCAAAAAAGTGCTAGATATTATTATAAAAACAGAGCAACAAAAACTATTGGTAATAGTGAGAGACAATGGTGTAGGACGAAAGAAAGCAGGCGAATTGCAAGCGAGAAAAAAAGGCGCAGGATTTAGTACACAAGCCAACCAGAAACGAATGGAACTTTTAAACGAAATATATAATCAAGAAATTGAAGTACGTATTAGTGATGCATTTGATAAGGAAGAGGATTGTGGTACAGTAGTAGAAATAAAATTGCCTATTAAAAAAAATAACCGTTAGAAAGTTGAAAGGCACACTTGGGAAAATGTATTTGAAAAGACAACACTAATTTATTTTTATTACAATATGATACGAGCACTAATAGTAGACGACGAAAGACCAGCACGCGAAGTAATGCGTGAGTTGCTTACAGCCTATACCCCTGCCGTTGAGGTAATAGGAGAATGTGCCAATGTGCCAGATGCAGTGCTGGCTATTAAAAAAAATAGACCTGACGTTGTATTCTTAGATATTGAAATGCCTAATTATTCGGGCTTTGAGCTTTTATCCTTTTTTGATAAAGTAGATTTTGAAATCATATTCGTAACAGCCTATAGCGAATATGCACTTAAAGCCTTTGAAATATCAGCCGTGGATTATGTAATGAAGCCAGTGCGTATTTCCTTGCTTAAAAAAGCCGTAGCTAATTTAAAATCACGCTTAGATGCACAAAACATGCAAGCGCGATTGGATGCGCTAAAAGAAAATATAGAGCAAGAAAAGTTAAAAAAAATTGCCATTCCCATGGCTGAGGGTGTGCAATTCGTTTATATTAAAGATATTAGTCACATAGAGGCGCAGCGTGCTTATGCCAAAATAGTAAAGCAAGATGGCTCGAGTATGGTGACCAGTAAGCCGCTAAACTATTATGCCGAAATGATAAATGATGATGAAAATTTTATGCGCGTGCATCGTTCATTTTATATTAACCTTAATTTGGTGGCTACTTATAAAAAAGGAAACAATACCCTCATCATGGAAAATGAGGTAGAGGTCAGTATATCACGAGACAAAAAATCTCAGATAGAAGAAGTTTTGTTTCAATCCAAAAGCTGATGATGTCCTTTTAATTTACACTTCGGAAAGTTGATGATGCCTTTCGGAAATCAAATTGAGTAGAGCTTTTATTGTTTGGCATTTTTGTTTTTAGAAACAATAAAGACAAGCCATGCAAAACAAAATTTTACTTTTAAGCTTATTTATACTTTGTACTAGTATATACAAATTAGACGCACAGTGTACAATAGATAGTGGATTAATACACCATTACAAATTTGATGGAAATACGAATGATGCTGTTGGAAACAATAATGCAGTCTTAAGTTCTACTAGTGGAACATCATATGTTTTATCAAAAGATAATAATGCAAATGGAGCCTTGGATTTAGGAGGTTTTGATAAAGCATTATCTATAGCTCCCATACCGGTCGGTACAGACTTTACCATCTCTTTCTGGTTTAGACAGTACAATGGGATCTTGTGTGTAAATGCTCAAGCCACAGGGATCGGTACTTATCACGATGGCACCAACCCAACCACATTTATTGGTATGGGTGGCGATATGTCCAATAGTAACTTTGTCAATCCTGGTTTTGGGTTGTATAAATATTTTAACCCTAGTTATTCAGGACCCGCATGGAAGTTTAGTATGAATACTCCAAATACAACTTGGAAGTTAGTAACTTTTGTAAAATCGGGAGATACAGTAAGTATCTACGAAGACAATATTTTTAGAGGTCAAGAAGTAACAGGGCATGCAATTACGCAAATGAATTATTTGTTGGGCTTTGAAACAGGCTCAGGAAATATTAAGGGTGCCTTAGATGATTATAGAATTTATAATAGGAAACTTTCTCTTACCGAGATAACCCAACTTTTTAATGGAAAACAAGAATTTCAAATAACACAAGATTTAGAGCCCGTACATATTTGCCCAGAAGAATCGGGGGTGAAGCTAACACTTGTTTGTGATAGTGCTACACAGTATGATTGGTACAAGGACAATAATTTATTAGGTACAACTTCAGTACCAGAGTATGTATTTACACAAGCCAACCAAAGCACTGCAGGGCAGTACTTTGTCATTGCAAAAAATTGCTTTTATTCTGATACGAGTAGTACTGTAACTGTGACCTATGGCCTCACTGATTTAAATACTGGCTTAGTAGCATTATATCCTTACCCGAACGGTGCAGCGGTACCGAGCGCCGTTACAGGAAATATTCTACCGAATAATAACTCGCAAGGGGTGCAGTTTAGTGCACCCAATCGTTTTAACCGTGGGCATAATTCAATAGGTATTAGCAATACTAATACCAGTTTGGTTTTACAAAATAACTTTAGTGATGCAAGCTCAACAACTTCTTTTTGGTATAAATACGATGCCAATAATTTTGGTAGTGTTCGACATTTAGTTCGTTCTACTAACGGAAATTTTGCACCCGTTATCGCTTACCAAGGCAAGATTGGCTATGACGAACCAAGCGGCATTACTTGGAGTACAAATCAAGTCTTTACGCCCAATGCTTGGCATCATATTGTGCTGGTCCGAGACGGTACAAATGCTAAAATATATGTAGATAAACAATTAGTAGTCAATAGAAATAATGCTACTACGCAGCAGGTAATGCCTATCACAGGATTGGGTGGTACAGGAGGGTTACAACAAACAGCGATTGGTTTTTATGATGACTTACGCTTATATAATTATCCTGCTGATCAAGTAATGGTGGATAGACTCTATGCAGAAATAGTACATGGTAACATAGGTCGAACAGCACCTGGCATTTCTGGCTTTTCATTTTGCAATGGTGCTAACCTAGAGTTATTGACCTTTGGGAATACGTCGGATACTTTAAATCCGGTGCAGTATAAGTGGTATAAAGATGGAATAGCACTAAATAATACAAGCAGAATTAGAGGTGTACGCACGGCCGATTTGAGCATAGCTAATTTTATGGTTAGCGATACGGGAAACTACACTTGCCAGTTTGTAAGTGCTTGCTTAGGTGCCACAACTACTCATGCGAATGTTACTTATAGCGCAAATGCCGCACCTATTTTTAGTGTGACTACTCAACAGCCTTTATGCTCCGGTAGCACAGGTACAAACATTATTAATCTCATTAGTAATGTAGGTCCTACGCCTACCGTTCAAGTAATCTATCACAACGGTTTTAACCAAGTGAGCAGCCCGCATACGGTCTCGCCAGGAAGGCACACTTATCGTGTTACGAATACAAATGATGTATGTCCTGTAACAAAAACGGTACAAGTAATGAACCCCAATGAACCCATTGGTGTTTATGATGAATTTAGTAACCAAAATTGCGGCTCTTTTGCATCAACTGTTTCTGCAGCAAGCTGTGGAGCAGTTAGCGGTAGTCAATGGTTTCACTTGATGAATAGTCAAGGTAAGGTTGTGGCGTCAGTAAATCCGAATGGTCAAAACTTAGGTATGGTTACAGCTACTTTACACAACGAACGATTGACGGTGTCTGACGTAAATAACAATAATAATCTCACAGTATTTAATCCAAAGTATATGAATAAAACCTGGGTGCTCAATGCGGCCAACACATTTACAAATCCGGTGAATGTTCGTTTTTATTACATGCGCGAAGATTTAGATACGCTAAAAGCGGCAACTGGCTGCCTTACATGCACGCCGCAGGATCTTATACTAAGTCATATCAGCGGGAACAATGAAGACTGTGATCCAACGAATACTACGCCAACAAACTTCAATTTATATTGGAATAAAAATGTACCAAACCCTTCAGCGGATAGTGCCATGATTTATAGCTATGTGTCTGGTACGTTGAATAATTTATATCACAATCAACCATTAACCAATGTAGGTGGCGCATATTCAGCAGGCATGGCTTGGAATGGTCATTATTTTGAAGCTGTAGTGGATCAGTTTAGCGAATTTAGAATGCACATGCTAGGCAATGTTACACCACTACCAGTGCAGTGGTTGGCGTTTGATGCATTTAAAAACAATGAACGAGTAGAACTAAACTGGGCAGTAGCTAATGAAGAAAACTGTAAAGGTTATCAAATTCAAAGAAGCCTCAACGCTTCTGATTGGGAAATGATTGATTTTGTAGAAAGTAAGAAAAATGGTTTGTTAGAAAATAATTATACCACTTACGATCAACCAAATGTGAACGGAAAAGTATATTACAGAATTATTCAAGAAGATATAGATGGCAGGCAATCAATATCTGAAATACGTACAATACAATACGAAACAGAAAATAGATTAAGTGTATATCCCAACCCAGCTACAGATGCAATTCAATACGCATTTTCGTCTAATGAAAAAATAAGCGGAAGCGTAATATTAAGAAGTATCACAGGGCAATTATTGTTGAAACAAGAAGCATCAGAGCACGGAGTGATTAATCTAAAATCATTACCTAACGGAATGTATATCTTAGAATATAAAACTGCCAAACTTACAAAATCTGTAAAGCTTATAAAGAAATAGTACAGTTTATATGACGGCACTAAACCAGAGGTTTACGTCTCTGGTTTTTTTATGTTATGTACTTTGGAAAGTTGTTGTTACACTTGGGAAATCAAATTATTTGAACCTTAAAAACCAATGCACATTTGTCTTATAAACAATAGGAAAAATTATTATGAAACAAGGAATAAAAGTTTTGGCTATCATTTTTTTAGCTACCACAATAGGACTAAGCGCTGATGCGCAAAATCAATACGAAGCCTTCATGAAGTTAGGAGAAGGTACATTTAGAGTATATAGCCTTAAAAAAGAAGGAAGTGATTATAAATATTTTTATGATTACGAGAGACCACCCAAGGAAGTAACTTTTGAGCATACCGATGATATAGCGAGCTTTACCGTAAAGTCAAGTGTGGCCAACTACTCATCAAAAACATCATGGGTTTCCGATAAGGATGGATACCCAACGGCTATGGTAACGGGTAATATTAAGCATCCAAAAGTCAAGTACCTTAAGAGTAGAACGAATGAAAAAAGTGGTGAGCGAATTTTAGTAGTAGATGGTGCTATCGTTAGATTGTCACAGTATAAAAGTCCAGCTGATTTTACCATTGCTGAGGTATGGAAAAAAGGTGGTAAGTTAAATAAGATTAAAGCACTTAAAGAGGCAATGAAAACAGAGATGAAAATGAAAACGGAGAATTGGCCACAAAAAGTAGCGGCTTATTTAAAGAAAGAAGTAGCACAACAGGATGCTAACATTGCGACTTGGAAAAGTGCTAACCCATCTTATGAAAAACAATTGGCTAAAGATAAAGAGACATGGAAAGGCTTATTAAAATGGAGTAAAGAAGAACAGCGTAAAATTGATAATGCAACCTTGGTTATAACAAACAAGCTGAGCTATGATGTTTATTACAAATGTAAAGGAGGAGCTGCTCGTAAAATTAGAGGAGGCAGCTGGGAAAAAATTGATTGTAAATTAAGTAAAATATATCGATGCAATTCGGCAGGTGGCGATATGACCTATTTATTAGATCCAAGTGAGTATTGTGGAAAATCTTATACAATCCGATAAACGCACCAAATCAATCTAGTGGTTAAGACCTCCTGTTCTAGGAGGTCTTTGTGCTTTACACAATCTCCATTTTTTTCAATAAAAAGGAGGCGTTCATATTTTTACAAATCCCTTTTTTAAAGGTGTAGTCAAAGTGTAATTCGTCATCAATTATTTCCGCGTCGAAGTAATAGTTTTTTACTTCGTCCAATACCTTTTCTATTTCGCAGAGACTTAAATCATGTGTAGCTATAATTCCCGTTGCCTTAGATGCGACTAATTTCTCTACAAACTTTTTAGATCCAATGGCTTTGTCCGTGCTGTTGGTTCCTTTTAGTATTTCATCTAGGATAATGAAATAAGGCTCTTTTTTTATTTCGTTAATAATGAATTTTAAGCGAGTTAATTCAGCAAAGAAGTATGAGCTATCGTCTGTAAGAGAATCTACAGTGCGCATACTTGTTATAAGTTTTACGGGGGTGTATTCGCTTCGTGCTGCGCAAATAGGTAAACCTACATTAGCCATTACAATATGCAAGGATATAGTTCTGAGAAATGTACTCTTGCCCGCCATATTGGCTCCCGTTATAATAAAGAATTCTTGATTGTTTATTTTTAAATCATTATCCACTCGATTGTCTGAGAATAGTAAAGGATGACCGAGTGATTTAGTATCAATTGTCGTGTGGTTCGTATTGATGCTTGGGTAAATATATTCGGGTTTATTGAAAGCATAATTACCCAATGAATTATACGCATCAAAAAACGAAACAGCTTTTAGCCAATCTTCTATTTTATTATTATACTGTGCAATCCATTGTTCTAATTTGTAGGTTTGTTTTATATCCCACAACATAAAACCATTCGATATTACAGCGGATAAGATGTTTTTACGATTATCAAAATCCTTGATAATTTTCGTTAATTCTTTAAATATAGTCGATGCTTTTTTCCCTTCAGCTTGTATTAATTCTTTTTGCTCTTGTAATAGTTTTCCGTGGAATGTTTGGTTCTCTATTTGCTCTAATAAATTGGCGTACTGCTGGAACGTATCTTTTACTCGGTCAATATTTTGTGATAGTAGGTCTGTTTTCTTTTTGAAATAGCCTGTAATACCCAAGCCTATAAAAAGCCAAACAAGCACAGCAAACTCAGGAATATAGTCCAATACAAATAATGCAATAACTCCAATGGACAAGCCACTAAATATCATTGGGAACCATTGCATGAATTTCGGAATAAATGATTGATAGTTATTAAGCCAATCAATAATGGAAGCACCGGGCGTTTGTATTTTAATTAATCGTGCCGTGGCCGCAAATAGTTGTCTCCATTTAGGCAGGGCGGCTAACTCTTTAATAGTTTCCTGGCGAGAAGAGATGCTAGTTATTTCATTTGCAAGCAATACATTGGCCAAAGCTCCCGTTCCCTCTTCTGTTTCGGTTCTATTCATATATTGAAAGAAAGAAGCGCGTCCGAACAGGTCAATGTCTAAGCTGTAGTAATGTTTCGGGTTTTGGAATAGCTCACCTGTATTTCTATTATGAAAGTCTCCATTGGCTATCGCTATTTCTTCGGCATTAAGTTGGGCTAATGCCTCGGTTAAGTTTTTTTCTTCTTTGAGGTTGGCATGTTTTTTCATTAAAAATAAAAAAACAGCAATGCCCAAAACGATAATGCCTAAACAATATAATTCGTTGGGATAAACTAGGTACACCCCCAAAGATGTCAATAAGAAAATAGCTAAGCGCACTAAGCTCAACTGAACCAATTGGCTCTTGAGCTTATGTGTATCGGCTTCGTATCGCGCTAACTCTTCTTGATAAAATAGTATTGGTTTTTTCATTCATTTACTTCAGCGAATAAAAATACTTGTTGCAGCTCAGCTAGATTTATGAATGCAGGTATTTCTTTTCTTTAAGCTAAATTATATCGCTTCTTTAACTAAATTCTTCAATGAGCACACCCATTTTACCCATTTGCGCATCGCGTATGGCTTCCATAATTTCTGTTTGGTTGGTCATAACAAAGGGTCCGTATGAAGCTACGGGTTCTCCAATGGGTTCGCCTGACAAGAGAATAAAGCGAGTGTCTTTATTTGCTGTAATTTCAATGGGCTCATTATTGTTCTCAAATATGGCCATGTCTTTTGCTTGGAGAGTTTGTCCATCAACCGACGCTTCACCATCTAATAAATAGAGAATAGCATTATAACTTTCGGAAACGGGAATATTAATAATACCCTCAGCCTGTATCTCGCCTCTTAATAAAAGTTGGGGCGAATAAGTCGGAGCAACGCCTTTTACATTTTTATATTCACCACTAACAACCCACACTTTAGATTTTTCATCTTCAACGAGTGGCGTCTCTTCTAACGATATGGGTTGGTAAAAAGGTGCGGCCAATTTATGTTCTCTAGGAGCATTGACCCAAAACTGAATAAACTCTAGTTCACCACCTGTTTGAGGAAGTTCCTTTCCAAAGCGCTCGCTATGCGTCACACCTTTTCCGGCAAACATCCACTGTGTGCCACCATCACTTACCACCGCTTCATTACCCAAGCTATCTCTATGTGTAATGCTACCTTTAAATATAAAAGTGACCGGAGAAAACCCACGATGTGGGTGCGGTCCTACGCCTACCTCGCTTTCTTTTTGTCCGCCAGGCAACTCACTTTTCCAATGATGAATGAGTAGAAAAGGATCCACACGCTCAACTCCTTGTGCAGGTAAAGGTTGGTCAATTATGTGACCGCCCATATTTACTTCTTGTGCAGGAATTACTTGTTTAATTTTCTTCATCAGGAATTAATTTATTGATTAGTTTATTTAGTGTTTTTAGTTCTTTCTCGCTTAGATTATTAGCATATTTTAAGTGAAGGTGCTCTACTTTTTTATCCAATTTTTTTAAGAAGCGTAAGCCTTCAGCCGTAATAATAATATCCATTTTGCGCCGATTTGTTTTGCATTCCATTCGTTGCACATATTCTCTTTTTAAAAGCTTATCTATAATACGGGTTACATTACTACTGCGCTGAATCATTCTATCTGAAATATCCTGCACGGCCAATGCTGCGCCCTTTGCCCCACGTAATATGCGTAGGACATTAAACTGTGGCTCCGAGATGTCAAACTCTTTGAGTACTAGACTTAACTCATCTACTTGTTTGTGTCCTGTGCGTACAATATTGATAATGGTTTCTAAATAATAATCATTCATATTAATACAACTGTTGTATATACAAATGTATGATTAAAATCCTAAAGGAAGAATAAGTAATAAAGGAACTAAATAATAAAATTTAGGCTTTATTCAAAACATGCAGGGTAATCTCAGGAGCTACACCCACTCGTCCTGGAAAGATTAAAAAGCCCAAACCGCGATTGACATATAAATGTTGATTGCCTTCTTTGTACAATCCGGCAAAGCGTTCGTAGAATAATCTGCCTACGGTAAAGTCAAACAAACCTGGAATGGAAACGCCTACTTGCCCGCCATGCGTATGACCTGCTAAGGTGAGGTCTACATTTTCTTTGCCCATGATCTTGTGGTCCCAATGCGTAGGGTCATGACTTAATAATATTTTGAATGGAACCTCTTCCATATTCTCTACCGACTTTTTATAATCGCCCACCGTTGGGAACCAACCTTCTTTGGTGTAACCCCAATTTTCAACGCCTACAAGCCCTATTTTTTCTCCTTGCTGTTCAAGTATTGCATGTTCATTTAAGAGCATTTTAAAGCCCATGGCTTCGTTCATTTTGGCAACGCCTATGCTATTGTAAGCCTTCTCTTCAGGTGTTAGTTCGTCACCCCAACCATAATCATGATTACCCAATATGGCGTATTTATCTTTCTTGGCTTTTAGCTTTTTAAATACTTCAATCCAAGGTTGGGCTTCGGTATATTTTTCATTGACTAAATCGCCGGTGAAGAAAATATAATCAGCTTCTAAGTCATTAATCATTTCAACAGCTTCTTTGAGCGGTTCAAAATTTTCATTAAAACTACCTAGGTGTAAATCTGATATTTGAACAATACGTACCCCATCAAATGAGGAAGGAAGATTGGCAAATGAAAGTTTGTTTTTAAATATTTTCCAACCATATTTTCCTTTGGTTGTACCCCATAAAAAAGAGCCAAGCATTACACCGCCAACGCCTAGTGCAATCTTACTTGCAAAGGTTCTACGAGACATAACGTTTCCTTCGGAAACCACTTCCCTTTTTTGCGCAGCACGAAAACGTAGATAACGAAACAGCAAACCAATATCGGCAATGAGCTGCACCAAACTAATGGCCAATAAAGTTATGTTCAGTGTAATGGCGCCAATTAAGGTATAGTCCATGAGCGCTTGGTTGTCCTTATAAGTATCACGGTTTACAGCCAAGTAAGAAGTTGATGCATAAACCGCAAAGGCCACAACCAAAAATGAAATACGCACAATGCGCCTTGGAGCTTTGGACCAAGATTGCGTAACAATATGCACCGCGCGATAGGCATAGAGGATTAAAAATCCGGTGGTAAATAATATGAGGTAGTATGCGAGCATTAATTTGGTCTTCAAAATTACGTCTAATACGCAGCATTAAATGACATGTCTAAAAGTATTAACGTAAGTGGTTGTTATTTGGGATGGGTGGCTTACCTATTGAATAGGCATCTTATAATATTTTTGCTGTTTTGTTATACTCTTACAATCTCCATTAATGGTTCAAAAGAGTATAATGCAGGTCGGCGACCGGAGGCTTCTTGTTTTTGTAATAAGAAACCTTTCTCTAGCAACTTTTTTGTTATACTAGCAGCAGTTGCTGAAGGAATTCCTGTTTCTGAGGCGTATTTACTATTTCGAAAAACGGGATTAGTAAAAACAAAATCTAAAGAAGCAAGGCTCCATTTTGACGATAGAATATCTGTGAATTCTACTTTCATTTCTTCATAAAGGTTTTTTATGCTTTCGGCTATTTCTAAGTTGAGGATTGCTTGGCTTTCTACGGCAGTAAGAAAAAACTTTATCCACTCCTCCCATTTGTGGTTTTTAGATACGTTTCTCATTGTATCAATATATAAATCTTTATGTTGTTCCATAAAACCACTTATATAAAAATGTGGTTGAGATAGAATACCTTCTTTCCATAGATATAGGGTAATAAGCATTCGTCCAATTCTACCATTGCCATCCTGGAAAGGATGCAAGGCTTCGAATTCCAAATGCATAAGTGCTGTTTTTATAAGTGCCGGATCATTACTGTCATTTAAATATTCGAATAGCTTATTCAAGCCATCGTTAAGTTTCTCTGGGCTAATTGGAATAAACTGAATTTTCTTTTTGATTTTATCAGCTAGATAGTTCTGTTCTTTTTTAAACTCGCCAGGTGACTTTGATGCTCCTCGACCAAACGAAAGCAGTTGTTGGTGCATTTGCTTAATGAAATTGGTTGATAGAGGATAGCCATCTTGTAAAGCACTTTGTGCATTTTTTAATGACCGTTGATATAGAATAGTTTCGATAACCTCGGATCTAACATTGGATTTGTCTATATCATCATTCGCTTCATATTCTAATATCTCATCCATAGTACTTATTGTACCCTCTATCCGTGATGATATTACGGCTTCCTGATTTCGTAGGGGAGCTAATAATATTTCACTGTTATGAAGATTTTTAAGCATTTGGTCAAAACGTGCCAATGCATCGGTAGCCTTAAGAATTTCTTGAATAAAATTGCTATAGTTAATATTTAAGGGCGGAAAGTTATCGTAGTGATAGGAAACAGCCTCATTTGTATTGAAATCCATTTAGATCATTTTGTGTTTGATAAATGCAAAATAAGGGTAAACAAGTGTATTTGTTTACGAAAAGTGATATATTTATGTATATAAATAACTTTAACCATCCAAAGTTATAAACAAAACATCTTGTTTATCAACTATAGCCTAAAATGGTAAACAAATGTTTTTGATACTCCTAAACGATAAACAAACTTATTTGTTTATTGAAAAATAAGTAAAACTGTAAGCAAATAAAACGGTAAAACGTTTTACAAACTTGCTAATGCAGCATCGTAATTAGGCTCGTCTACAATCTCTGAAACTTGCTCGGTATGTACAATTTTGCCTTCAGCATTTACTACTACAATACAACGTGAGCTTAAACCTGTAAAAGGTCCGTCTGCAAAGTTTAAGCCGTAATCTTCACCAAATTTTCCTGTTTTAAAATCAGAAAGCATTTCTACATTTTCGATACCTTCAGCGCCACAAAAACGACTTTGAGCAAATGGTAAATCTCTAGAAATACAAAGCACTTTAGTATTTTCTAAGCTAGCCGCTGCTTTATTAAAGTTGCGAACTGAAGTAGCGCATACACCTGTATCCACACTTGGAAAGATATTCATTACAACATTATGTCCTTTGTAATCTGCTAATGATTTAGTTGATAAATCATTTGCTATTAAACTAAAATCGTTTGCTTCGGTTCCTACAGCAGGTAATTGTCCATTTGTATTGACCGGTGTTCCTTTCATTGTTACTTGTGCCATTGTTTTTATAATTTTTTGCGAAGTTAGTGGTTAATCATTAACTCATGTATTAATATAATTATAAAAGATATGCTTAATAATTATTGGCTATTATTTTGTTACAATTATTATATCCAAATCAAAATTATCAGAGATTGCCTTATCACCTAAGTTGTCAAAAAAGCTACCCGATCCATAACGAATATTAAAATCAGTTCTGTTTATTTTCAAGTTGGCATAGGCTACATATTCGCCATCCTTAGTTTCAATTTTGGCAGGAAATTTAATTGATTTTGTTTTTCCCTTAATGGAAAGATCTCCTGTCATATTATAGTTCCCTGCTGATTTTGCCATGGTCACCTTAGTAATTTTAAATGAAGCTGTTGGGAATTTTTTCACACCAAAAAAGTCATCAGATTTTAAGTGGCCTTCTAGTTTCTTAGCACCACCACCTTCTAGATCGGTGCAGCTTATTGTATTCATATCCATTATAAATGATCCTCCAACTAACTTATTGTCTTCAAAATCAAATGCTCCACTCTTTAATTCAATAGTGCCTTCGTGCTCGCCTGTCACCTTGTATCCTTTCCAATGGATGGCACTGACTACATTATTAGCAGTGTGTTTATCTCCGCTTGGTGTATGTGTATTGATAGTAAATGCCATAGCTGTTAAGGCAAAAAAGGCGAGTACGGCTAATGTTATTTTTTGTTTCATAATGTTTGTGGTTTTTTAATTAAACGTTTTTTATTAAGTTTTATTTTGTTATTAATGCTGAAAATTTATTTAGTATATCTGTATGTTTAGTTTTGAGCTCTTCATCTTTAATCCCTTCTTCTGCTGAAAAATGATCGAAGAATGAGGGTAAAGAAAAATCAAGTATAGTATTATCATTCATGAATTTGAATTTGTTTACTGCAATCTCTAAGACAGATTGACCACCGCGCGCTCCGGGCGAAGTAGCTAAGAGTAACATGGGTTTATTATCCCACACATCTTTTTCAATACGTGAGATCCAATCAAATATGTTTTTAAAGGCAGTAGTATAAGCACCATTATGCTCGGCCAATGAAATGATGATGCCATCTGCATCTTTAATATGTTGTTTGAATTGCTTTGCTAAATCAGGAATACCATTATCATTCTCTTTGTCAATACTATAGATAGGCATCTCAAAATCGTTGAGGTCTAATTTAGTAACCTCTACATTACTCATTAGATCTGCGGTATAATAGGCCAATTGTTTATTGATAGATTGCTTACTGCTACTTGCTCCAAAGCTTAATATTTTTTTCATTATAATTGTTTTTACAACTGTTGTATGTACAAATGTAGTTAAATATCTTTATTAATTTAAATAAAATTAATAATTCTAATCTTAGCTTTTATACATTGACTTAAAAGCAATAAATTTGTAATGGAATATTATGGGAGATTTTGAACATGTAGATTGTGAGCATTGCTCAAACCGCTTCAAATCAGTGATTTGTAAGACGAGCAGCGACTATTCTAAGGAGTTGGAGCTTCAAAAAACGTGCTCTCAATTTAAAAAAGGTGAAATCATATTTAAAGAAGGTCATCATGCCTATGGTCTATATTGTATTAATGGCGGCAAGGTAAAACTTAGCAAGAACGGCGACATGGGTAAAGAACATATTGTGCGCATGGCAGCTCCTGGTGATGTTTTAGGCTACAGAGCCATCTTAAGCGGTGAGCGTTATTCTGCCTCGGCTACGGCTTTAGAAGATTGCAATTTATGTTTTGTGCCCAAAGAACTGTTCTTAAGCATTGTAAGAAAAGACGGAGAGTTGAGTATGGATATGATGCGTTTGTTATCCGAAGATTTGCGCCGAGCTGAAAGTACCATTACCCATATGGCACAAAAACCGGTGCGTGAGCGAACTGCAGAAGCATTACTTTTCCTAAAAGAAACCTACGGTGTGGCCAATGATGGTGAAACGCTCAATGTGGCATTGTCTCGCGAAGAACTTTCTAACTTGGTAGGTACAGCTACAGAAACAGTGGTGAGGTTTCTCAAAGAGTTTAAAGACAGCGGCATCATAAAATTAGAAGGCAAGAAAATATTACTTGCTGATATACCTGCATTGGCGGGTTATGCTAATATGTATGATTAGTAATTGTATTGCTTGTTCCGGAAGCGAGAGTAAGAGAGCGGATTAAGGGGCCTGCCAAAGTATCAATTAAAAAACTTGATATTTATCAACTTTACCATTGACAATCTTCATAGACTGTCACTATAGATGTGGCTAATCTTGTATTTGATTTGTTACATATAAAAGAACATAGCAAAAATTATACAAATACCGACTATTTTAAACAACTAGTCAATGATTACTACCCGCAAAGGTTAGAGGATCTTGAAATATTGTATCAAAATATGATGCAGATGGAGGAAGAAGGACATTCGCCGCAGCTCTATCTCCAAAAATTAATTGATGAGATTAATATGTTATGGCGAGCTGAGAAACATTATTGGCAAGCCATAGGTTACGATAACAAATGCCTAAAAGGCTTAAAATTTCCAACGAATTATATCGTTCAAAAACAAGATACCATTACGCAATTAATTGCTCACTTGCATGCGCTTTTATTTGCCAAAAGAACAAATGAAAATCGCTCAGCAGCCTTAGCCGTATTGGCAGATTATATAGAAATTGAATACAAACTTAGTGGTCTTTTAATAGAAAAAGAAAGGCGCATATATGAAATTAATGCCAATGAGACAATCTAAACCAAATAGAGCATTAGAGATAGAAAGTTGCTATCACTGTGGTGATAATTGTAGTCTTGGAACGGTATGTAAAGATGAAAAATCATTTTGTTGTTCGGGTTGCGCAGCGGTTTATGATATTCTAAAACAAGGGAACCTTTGTACTTATTATGATTTAGAAGATAAGCCCGGAACAAAGCAAGGAGCTGCTTTTGACTATGATAAATTCTCATTTTTAGATGATGAAGAAGTCATTCAAAAAATGGTGCAATTCCAAGATGAAACACAAACACATATAAAGTTATACCTTCCTCAAATACACTGCCCGTCTTGCTTGTGGTTGTTGGAGCACTTGCCTCAATTGCATCAGGGCATACAAGCTTCGGAGGTAGATTTTGTGCGTAAAGAAGTTTTTATCGTTTTTAAACAAGAAGATATTTCGCTCAAAGAATTAGTAACCTTATTGAGTAAAATAGGCTACGAGCCGCAATTAAATAAAGGAACGATTGGAGATGGCAATCAGATTAAAAAAAATTATACCTCTCAAAATATTAAATATCTCGGCGTGGCAGGCGCTTGCTTTGTAGCTATCATGATGCTCAGTTTACCTGAGTATATTTCTGGTGGTCAACTGTTCAGTAATAGTTTAAGTGTTTTTTTTCGTTGGGCAAACTTAGTTTTGTGCCTGCCCGCTGTTTTTTACTCGAGTTATATATTTTTTCAATCGGCTTGGTCTGGCATTAGGAATAGAGTTCTAAATACAGATGCTCCTGTTGCTTTGGCCATTGGTATTACTTTTTCTCGTTCTATATATGATGTTGTAGTGTTGGGTCAGTCTGGTTATTTTGATAGCTTAACAGGCTTAATATTTTTTATGTTATTGGGGCGCGTGTTACAACAACGTACCTATCGTTTAATAAATTACGAGCGAGATTTTACCTCTTACTTTCCAATAGCTGTTTCTAAAATCAACAAAGATAAAAGTATAAGCACCGTAAAATTAGAGGAGATAAAATTTGCCGATGAGGTGGTTGTGTATCCCAATGATATTATTCCGATTGATGGCATAGTGGTAAAAAGTAAGGCGGATATTGATTACAGTTTTGTAACGGGAGAGAGCACGCCAAGTACAAAAGAAACGAGTGATATTGTGTATGCAGGCGGTCGTGTGCTCAATAATAAAATTGTGGTATATGCTTTGAAAGAAGCCTCACAATCCTACCTCACACATTTATGGAATAAATCGAATAATGATAAAACGGAAAAAAAATCCGTAAAACATACGGATTGGGTAAGCCATTATTTTACTTGGGGTATATTAGTTATTGCACTTATTACAGCGGCCGTTTGGTTATTCATTGATCCAAGTAAGGCCTTGTGGTCAGCCACGGCAGTCCTAATTATTTCTTGTCCTTGCGCCTTGCTCTTAAGCGAAACATTTACCAAAGGAAATATATTGCGCAACCTAAGTAAGATTGGTTTGTATGTAAAAAATGAAGAGGTCCTCGATCAACTTTCTCATACGGATCATATCATTTTTGACAAGACAGGAACGATTACTGAGGCCAAGAGTTTTAATACTTTTTACAGAGGTAAAACGCTAACTGACGATGAGCGAATATTCATTTACAGTGCGGTAAGTCATAGTAAGCATCCTTATAGCCGTGCCATTACAACCTACTTAGATGAGTTAGAAATCTATGATGATATTGTTGTGAAAGAAATTTCAGGAAGTGGTCTAGAAGCGTATATCGATGGGCATTATTTACGCTTGGGGTCGGAAGAATTTGTTTATGGAAATTCTTCGACAGGCTCGGCGGGACAACAAAAGAAAAATGCTGAAGTATATGTAATGATTGATATGGAGTTGGTCGGAATTTTTAACTTTAAAAATTATTATAGAGAACATGTTCCTGAAACTTTGAAGCAACTTTCTATAGACTACGAGCTGTCTGTTTTAAGCGGAGACAACGATGCGGAGTATGATAACTTGCGTGGAATGCTGGGTAGCAAGGTTCAATTAAATTTTAATCAAAAACCAAATGAAAAGCGCAATTATATTCAAGCCTTAAAGGCAAATGGGAAAAACACCTTGATGGTTGGAGACGGTTTGAATGATAACGGCGCCTTACAAGAAAGTGATTGCGGATTAATTATTTGCGAAGAAAGTAATAGTTTTTTCCCGGGAGGCGATGCTCTATTAGATGCTGCATCGGTTTCTAAATTGGGCAAAGTGTTAGCCGTTGCTAAAAAAATAAAGCCAATTATTTATTTGACTTTTGGCCTCAGCTTGGGCTATAATCTTATTGGTTTATTTTTTGCGGTGCAAGGAAATTTGAGCCCGTTAATCGCCGCAATACTTATGCCGGCAAGTTCTATTACTATAATCTTATTGACCTTTGGTTTGAGTGAGTGGGTTAGTCGTAGCGTGTTGCGTTGATTTTAATCAACTATAAATATCCTCTTTTTCTTATTGAACTTTTTAATGATAGTATCCTTTTTATGAAATCTAATCATTTCATTGGACAATAGTTCTATTTCAAATATATCTTTTTTACCACGAGCTATTGCACGAACACTATCTTCAAGGCAATCAATGATTATTATGTCTTTTTCTTTAGTATTTACTTTAACGCTTGCACCATGGGTTTCTAAGCCGCCCAACTCGGTTTGTATCAAGAAGGTTTGGTTCGGATTGTTTACTATGTCAAAGTAAATTTCGCCTTCCATTTTTACCTTACGAATGTCTTTATCAAATGTTTTGGGATAACCTATGGAGGATGGTCCTGTGAGCGTAGCCATGCTTCCATCGGGTAGTTTTATTTCTTGGGTTTGGCCGCTTACAACTTTTATACCGTCCCAATCTTTATCAGGTATGAGCCACAAATACATGAGGGTGCATACAGCTCCAACAAGCAGTGCAATGAGAATATTATTGATGATTGTTCTTCTTTTTGTGCTATCCATGTTAAGACGCAAAGTTAGTATATATGATTTTTTAGAACGTTTATTTTAAGATTGTGTTGGGCTTTGGGATTACTTTCGTGTCTATGCCTGAAGGTATTTTATTTCTTTTCTTGCTATTCGCTGCGAGCTTGGCGCTCTTAGTTTTTTCTTCGGGAAAATTTATTGAGGCTTCCGAAAAATTTGGTTTGGCATTGGGCTTGCCGCCTTTTGTGATTGGTGTAACGATTGTTGCGCTGGGTACTTCTTTGCCCGAGATGGTTTCTTCAATATTGGCGGTCTTGCATGATAATTCTGAGATTGTGGTGGGTAATATTGTGGGGTCTAATATCACCAATATTCTATTAATCATTGGTACGGTGGCTTTTATTGGTAAGTCTATTCAGATTAATTTTAATTTTAAACGTTTGGACTTGCCTTTTTTATTGGGCACGGGTTTGTTTTTGTTTTACGCTATTTGGGATTTAAAAATTGCTTTTTGGGAAGGCATTGTTTTTCTTGGCTTGACATTATTATACATTATTCTTTCTCTTTCAAAGGGTACAGATTTGACCGATGAAGAACCTCCAAAGCTTACTGGAAAAATAATATTGTGGTTACTCTTGGGAGGTGTTGGCGTTTATTTTGGAGCCAAGTATAATATACAAAGTGTGGTGAAAATTGGAGATTATTTTGAGATCTCTCCCGCAATTATTGCTTTAACAGCCGTTTCTTTAGGTACTTCTCTTCCCGAGTTATTTGTGAGCTTGGCAGCTGTGCGAAAAGGCCAAGCCGAGATGGCGATAGGTAATGTATTGGGTTCTAATATTTATAATGTAATCGCTATTGGCGGTGTAAGTCGTATGGTGGGCGATATTGAGGTGCCTATTGATATTAAGAATGTAAGCATTTGGATTATGCTTGCCGCTACTTTACTCTTTGGATATATGCTTTGGAATAAGCGACTTACACGTATGGAAGGTGTAATTCTTTTGCTTGGGTATGTTTTGTTTATCAGTTTTTCTTTTTTTGGGTAAATAGTCTTTGTCAAGGCAATTCTTTTCAAGCTTGCAAGTAGTCTTTGCAGGCCTAACAGTTTCTATTTTTTATAATTTGATATATACAAATTCAAAAACTTGACATTTATCAAGTTTAGCTATGAGTATCGTCATTTTTTTGTCATTTGCCTTGCAAGACCTTTGTTCTCTAATGGAAGTACTCATACTTACTTATATAGCTACGGCTGTTATTGCAATCACCTTTATTGGCTTTTTGCTTTGGGGCTTACGCGGCAAACAATTTGAGGATGATTACGCTCCGCCACGCAGAATACTTTTTGATAACGACAAACCTGAAGAGAAATAATTATGGAAAAACAAACGTTTTATTACGACAATAAGATAGTTCGAAACTTTGCTTTGGCTACCACCATTTGGGGTGTTGTAGGCATGTTGGTTGGTTGTATTATCGCCTTTCAGCTTGTGTTTCCGTCGTGGAATATGAACTTTGCGCCAACGACTTTTGGGCGTATGCGCCCGGTGCATACTAATGCCGTCATTTTTGCCTTTGTTGGTAATGGTATTTTTATGGGTGTTTATTATTCGCTCCAACGCTTGTTGAAAGCAAGAATGTTTAGCGATGCCTTGAGTAAAGTACATTTCTGGGGCTGGCAATTGATTATTGTCTTTGGTGCGCTATCGCTTTGGATGGGGCATACTTCGGGTAAAGAATATGCTGAGTTGCAATGGCCTATTGATATTGCTATTACTTTAATATGGGTTGTATTTGGTATTAATATGATGGGTACTATTCTGAAAAGAAGAGAGCGACATTTGTATGTGGCTATTTGGTTTTTTATTGGTACTTGGGTTACGGTGGCATTGTTGCACATAGTTAATTCATTTGCACTTCCGTATAGTTGGATTGATGGTTATTCTTGGTACGCTGGCGTGCAAGATGCATTGGTTCAATGGTGGTATGGACATAATGCCGTAGCGTTTTTCCTAACCACTCCTTACCTCGGGCTAATGTATTATTTTGTACCTAAAGCTTCTAACCGACCGGTTTATTCTTATAAGTGGAGTATTATACATTTTTGGGCATTAATATTTATTTATATCTGGGCTGGGCCTCACCATTTATTGTATACTTCCTTACCTGATTGGGCACAGTCTGTAGGTGTAGTTTTTAGTATTATGCTTATCCTGCCTTCATGGGGTGGTATGCTCAATGGCTTATTAACCTTGCGCGGTGCTTGGGATAAAGTTCGAGAAGATCCTATTCTTAAATTTATGGTTGTGGCTATTACCTGTTATGGTATGGCAACTTTTGAGGGTCCCATGCTCTCTTTGAAAAGTGTAAATGCGATTACACACTATACTGATTGGACTATTGCTCACGTGCATGTAGGTGCATTGGGTTGGAATGGTTTCTTAACCTTTGGTATTTTGTACTGGTTAATACCGCGTATTTTCCGAACGGAACTTTACTCTAAAAAATTAGCTTCTATTCATTTTTGGATTGGTGTTATTGGTATTATTATGTATGCTATTCCTATGTATTGGGCAGGCTTTTCGCAAGGTCTTATGTGGAAGAGTTTTACTCCCGAAGGAACGCTTACTTATCAGTTTTTAGAAACGGTAACGAGTATTGTTCCTATGTATTTATTACGTGCCGTGGGAGGAACCATTTACTTAACAGGTGCTATTTTAATGGCTTTTAATTTATTTAAAACGATGCAAAAAGGAAACTTTTTGGCAGAGGAAAAAATGGAAGCTTTTCCATTGGCAAAAGTTTATAAGAAGACAGGAAATGAATATTGGCATAACTGGATTGAGCGTCGTCCGATGCAATTATTAGTGGGTAGTTTAATTGTAGTTGCCATAGGTGGTGCGGTCGAAATCATTCCTACTTTTTTAATCAAATCTAATGTGCCAACAATTGAAGCGGTGAAGCCATATACACCCTTGGAACTACAAGGTAGAGATATCTATGTGCGCGAAGGTTGTTACACTTGTCACTCTCAAATGATACGTCCGTTTCGCGATGAAGTGGTGCGTTATGGCGACTATTCTAAAGCGGGAGAATTTGTATATGATCACCCATTCCAATGGGGAAGTAAACGCACCGGTCCCGATTTGGCTCGGGAGGGACATTCTAAACTACGCCGTCCGGATAGCTGGCACTACAATCACATGTTAGCACCTGAGGATATATCGCCAGGTTCTATTATGCCGCCTTACCCGTGGTTACTTACCGATGATTTAGACACCTCGAATACTGCTGCAAAAATCAGAGCCATGATGACACTTGGTGTGCCGTACACAAAAGATTTTGATCAAGTAGCCAATAATGATTTGATGAAACAGGCTAATAATATTGTAGCTAATTTAAAATCTGAAGGAATAGAAACGAAGCCAACGAAAGAAATTATTGCGGTGATTGCTTATCTGCAAAGATTGGGAAGCGATATTGAAAATGTTGATGATTTGCCGGTAAGATAGAGTATATAATTAAACGAAAAAATATCTGAAAGAATGAAGTACAAATATTATTTACAAGACGCATTGGGCATTGAAATATATCCCTTGATTTCATTGGTTTTATTTACGGCTGTATTTGCCTTTGTAATATTTCTTGTATTAAAAATGAATAAAAAGAAAGTAAAGGAAATTAAAGATTTACCGCTTCAATAATTATAAAAAATAAGTATAGATGAAACGTAAAATATTCAGTACAATCGCACTCGTATTGGTAAGCACTGCCCCACTTTGGGCACAGCCTAAACCGAGCGAAGCTTCTTCCTTTTTTAGTAACCCGTTGCAATTAATGTTAGGCAGTATTGCCCTTATTCTATTGTTTGTAATATATATAATGGCTAAGGTGGCACGCATGGCTATTAATAAAAATATGATCGCAGAGCGTAAGAAACGAATGAATAAAAATGTTGTTTCGGCTGTGGCATTCTTACTTTTTTCTTTGATTAATAAATCAAGTTTTGCAGCGGATGCCAATGGAACTAATCTGAACAGTATTACGGCTTCTATAAGTAAAGAGGCGCTCTGGATTAGCTTATCGGTTATTATTATTGAGATTTTTATTATTGCTTATTTGTATCGATTAATACGACGTTTCTCTGGTTTTGGTGAGGCTAAAAAATCTTCATTTGACTGGGATAAATTTTTAGCCAAGTGGCACCGTTCTACACCTGTAGAAAGCGAAGGCGATATTGACCTTGGTCATAATTATGATGGTATACGTGAGTTGGATAATCCAACACCTCCTTGGTGGAGATTGGCTTTTGCTTTGACCATATTATTTGCTCCGGTATATTTATACCGCTATCATGTGGCCCATTCTGCTCCTTTGCAAATTGAAGAATTAGAAATTGCGATAAAAAAAGGTGAGGCGGATAAGAAAGCTTATTTAGCTACAGCTACCAACGCTATTGATGAAACAAATGTAGTTTTATTAGAGGGTGGTGACTTGGCGAGTGGTGCAAGTATTTTTGCTAAAAACTGTGTGGCTTGCCATGGTAATAATGGTGAGGGAAATGCCATTGGTCCAAACCTTACTGACCCCAATTGGCTGCACGGAGGCGGTATTGTTAATGTATTTAAATCTGTAAAATATGGTTGGCCTGAGAAAGGAATGAAATCATGGCAAGACGATTTATCTTCTTACGAAATGGCACAAGTAGCGAGTTATGTTACTTCTATTCAAGGCACAAATCCCGCAGGTGCTAAGGAGCCTCAAGGTGAGATATGGAGTGAAGAAGGTGGTGATGTAAAAGCTGTAGATACAGAAGTTGTGGCTGATAGCGCTACGGCTGAAATGTAATTGATAAACGCTTATTAGCACAAATGTAAATAAGACTTATTGCTTAAAACAAATAAAGGGAAATAGAAATATGCCAACGGAAAAAGCAATACAAGAAGCTAAAACATTTAGAGATAAAATATCTACGGTCGATAAAAATTCTGGCAAGCGTCTTTGGGTTTTTGCAAAGAAGCCTTTTGGCAAATTAACTAATCTAAGAACCTACGTTTCTTGGGTGTATTTAATACTGTTTTTTGCCACTCCTTTTATAAAAATTAATGGTAATCCCCTTCTTCTGTTAAATGTAGTTGAAGCTAAATTTTCAATATTTGGGATTATGTTCTGGCCACAAGATTTTTTCATCTTTGGTTTAGGCATGCTTATTTTTCTTACATTTATTATACTTTTTACCTTAGTGTTTGGTCGGGTGTTTTGTGGTTGGGTGTGTCCGCAAACTATTTTTATGGAAATGGTGTTTCGAAAAATAGAATACTTAATTGAAGGTGATATGGGTGCTCAAAAAGTACTTGATAAGCAAGCTTGGAACACAGAAAAAATTGTAAAGAAAGGGATAAAGCATATTGTATTTTTTGTGCTTTCATTTTTAATTGCCAATACATTTCTATCCTATATCCTCGGTATAGAAACGATGCAAAATATGATAACGCACCCTGGAAAAAATATTGGAGTGCTTATTGGCTTACTCATTTTTACTTGTGTATTCTATGGTGTGTATGCTTATGTGCGCGAGATTGTATGCACTAACATTTGCCCCTATGGCCGCTTGCAAGGCGTGTTGTTAGATAAAAATTCTATTGTAGTTGCCTATGATTATATACGCGGCGAAACGCGAGGAAAATTTAGCAAGAACAGAGAAGAAAGCATGGGCGATTGTATTGATTGCAACCAATGCGTAGATGTGTGTCCAACGGGTATTGATATAAGAAATGGCACACAAATGGAGTGCGTAAATTGCACGGCTTGCATAGATGCTTGCAATCATATGATGGATAAAGTGGGTTATGATCAAGGATTAATCCGTTATGCCTCTGAGCATAGTATTGCTAATAAGGTGAAGTTAAAAGCAAGCACACGGATTAAAGTGTTCTCTGCTATTTTATTATTGCTTGTAGGTATTATGTCGTTTACATTGGCTTCGCGAAAAGATATTGGAGCTACCATTATGCGCACGCAAGGTAAGTTATATTACGAACTGCCTGATGGTATAATAGCTAACCTATATTCCTTAAAATTACAGAATAAAACGAATAAGGATATGGAAATACGACTGGCGACTAAAAGTAAAAATGCAAGGATAAGAATGATTGGAGACGATCATCCGATCATGCCTAAAGAGAGCAAGAAAGCTTATACTTTTTTTATAGATTGTGAGGCAAGTAAAATCAAGAAACGAAAGACAACAATGGATATTATAATCATGGCCAATGGTAAAGAGAGTAGAACGGTTTCTGCAAAATTTATTGGACCCATGCACATTGATTAATAAATAAATTAAATTTTAAACGAATGAATTGGGGATGGAAATTAGCAATTGGTAGCGGGCTCTTTATGGCAATGATTATATATTTTGTTGCTCGGAGTTTTCAAAATGAAACACAGTTAGTATCAAAAGATTATTATGAGGAAGAACTAAATTTTCAAGATAAGATGCAGGCTACAAAAAATGCTAAATATTTAAATGATGATATAGTTATAACCCAAGGTAATGGAGAAATTCAAATTTCTTATCCTGAAAAGATTGAATTTGGGGATGAGGCAATGGGCACATTACACTTTTATAATGTGGCCAATGGACACTCGGATAAAAAAATGCCTTGTGACTTTAAAGTACATAATCAAGTAATACCAAAAGCTCAATTAAGGCCGGGGCGTTATATGTTTCGTGCCAATATTGAAGCCAATGGCAAAGCATATTATTTTGAAAAAAGACTAACAGTTCAATAATGTTTGCAGCGGTCATAGCGGGTTTTGTGTATGGAATATTAGGCAGTATGCATTGCATTGGTATGTGCGGCCCGTTAATTTTAACCATCCCATTTCAATCCTTGCAGTCTAAAACCAAGAAGGCATTTGCATACATATTATATGGAGGCGGTAAGACGCTTTCTTATATGATGCTCGGATTATTGTTTGGTATTATTGGAAGTGAAGCGCAGCAATTAGATATGCAGCGTTATGTAAGTATAATCGCTGGATTACTATTATTACTTACGGCTATCATTCCTATAATAAGCAGATCGGCCAACTACAAGCCTGCCATCGTTACTCAATTTAATCAATGGGTGACCCAAAAAATAGCTCGGCAGTTTAAAAATCAGCGCTTGTATTCTTATGGATTTATTGGATTTTTAAATGGATTGCTCCCCTGCGGCTTTATTTATGGCGCAGTAGCTATTGCGGTCAGTATGGGCAATACTTTTCACTCGGTAGCCTTTATGTTGTTTTTTGGTGTTGCTACGATGCTCAGTTTGACCGTTTTTTCACTGGTTTTTCAAATTTTGCCCATGAAAGCGCGTATGAACCTTCGAAAGTTATTCCCATATTTAATTATAATTACAGCTATACTCCTTATTCTTAGAGGGTTACAAATAGGTATTCCTGTAATTTCGCCTATTTTTAATGGGGCTGAAGCTAGCTGCGGTCATAGTTGTTGTAGTTAATAATCGTTTTCATTTTAATTGTGGATATGCTATAAATAAATTCGCTTTTTTACAACTTTTTACAACCCAAACGTCAATAAAACAAAGCTTCTCTGTCATAAAATTTAATATTACATTTATTTGACAAATGTTGATAAAATTCAAAGTTCCATTCTTACCTTTGACCCCAATCAATTTTTTTTAACAAAAATTATACAGATGCGCAGACCTTGGTATCGAGCTCAAAATTTATTTTTTCACGCCTTATTTGTAAGTATAATCTTACTTTTAAGCAGTCAGGTAGCGCAAGCGCAGCCTGATGGAAAGGCACTATTTCAGAACAATTGTGCTTCTTGTCATAATCCAATTAAGGATGCAACAGGTCCTGCACTGAAGGGTGTCGAAGGACGTGTGCCAAGTAAAGATTGGCTGTATGCTTGGATTAAAAATTCAGCAACATTAATTGCCTCTGGTGATGAGTATGCCAACAACATTTATAATGAATGGAATAAGACAGCAATGACTGCCTTCCCAGGATTGAAGAATGAAGAAATTGATGCCATTCTTGCTTATGTAGAAGCCTATGTAGATCCAAATGCCAAAGTTGCTGGCGATACAACAACTGGTGCGGCTGAAGAAGAAGGCGATAGTAATACATGGTTATACGCCGTGCTAACTATTATATTACTCTTAGTTGCATTTATACTTTCTCAGGTAAATAAAATGTTGAGTCGTCAAACCAATGAAAAAGAGGGCTTCGCAACCAAAAAATCAGTTCCTTTCTATAGAAATAAGGTTTACATCGCTTTAGTTGGTGTAATAGCATTTGTATGTTTAGGAATATATATGTCACAAGGTGGTGTAAATATGGGTCGTCAGCAGAATTATATGCCGTCGCAACCAATATTCTATTCTCACAAAGTACATGCTGGTATTAATCAGATCAATTGTATTTATTGTCACTCAGCAGTTGAGAAAAGTCGTCATGCGATGATACCTAGTACCAACGTATGTATGAATTGTCATAAGCAGATTAATGAATACACGGGCGAGGAAGAACATCCTTTATATACCAATGAAGGCGAAAAAGTAGATGGTACGGCCGAAATTCAAAAATTGTATGAATATGCTGGTTGGGATCCTGTGAAGAAAGCATATAATAGAGATGAAGAAGGTAACATCCTTGCAAAACCAATGGATTGGGTTAAAATTCATAATCTTCCAGATCATGTATACTTTAATCACTCATTACACGTAGTTTCAGGGAAGGTACAGTGCCAGCAGTGTCATGGTAATATTGAGGAAATGGACGAGGTGTTCCAATATGCTGAGTTAAGCATGGGTTGGTGTATCAACTGTCATAGAGAAACAAATGTGAATTTTGCTAGTAATAACTACTATTCAATCTTTGAGAAATATCATAAAGAAATTGAAGAAGGTACACGTACTGAAGTAAAAGTGAGTGAGATTGGCGGCTTAGAATGTCAGAAATGTCACTATTAATAACGATTTTATAATTTGAGCGATAATAATATGAGCACAAAAAAATATTGGAAAGGAGTAGAAGAAATCAATCCAACACCTGAATATCAGGCAAAGGTTAAGAATGAGTTCCCTTCGGACTTAGACGAAATGCCATTTGCCGAGGAAGGTATTGAGGATGCGAGTACATCTCGTAGAGATTTCTTAAAGTATCTTGGATTTACTACTGTAGCTGCAACCATAGCAGCCAGCTGCGAAATGCCCGTGCGTAAAGCATTGCCTTATGCAATAAAACCAGAAGAGGTAACACCAGGTGTGCCTTTGACCTATGCTTCTACCTTTGTAGATGCTGGTGAAGCGGTACCTGCTTTGGTAAAAGTACGAGACGGTCGTCCAATTAAAATAGAAGGTAATACAGATAGTAAGTTGTTCGAAGGTTCAACAACTGCGCGTATGCAAGCTTCTGTATTAAACTTATATGATGCTGCACGACTACAAAAACCAACAATTGGAGGTAAAGATGCTGCATGGAAAGATGTTGATGCAAAAGTCATGGCAGGCTTAAATGCAGGTGGTAATACATATATAGTATCATCTTCAATTAACAGTCCTTCAGGTCTTGATATTATCAATAAATTTAAAGCAAAGCATGGAGCAACACACGTTCAGTACGATGCTGTTTCATATCAAGGAGTTTTAGAAGGGAATAAAGCAAGTTTTGGAAAGCGTGCCTTCCCAATGTATCGCTTTGATAAAGCTCAAACAATCGTATCAATTGGTGCCGATTTCTTAGGAACTTGGGGTACACCAGCTTTAAACTTAAAGCAATACGGAAAAGGAAGAAAAATATCGGCTAAGAACCCGAACATGAGTAAGCATATCCAATTCGAAGGCATGATGTCTATGAGTGGTATGAACGCGGATGATCGTTTTGTATGTCGTCCTTCAGATTATGGTCGTATCGCCGCCGCATTGAATGATGCAGTGAGTGGTGGAGCGGTTAACTTGGGAGATGATTATTTAAACAAGGCAGTAAAAAGTGCAGCAGCCGCCCTGAAAGGTGGTAATGGTGTTGTAGTTTCTGGTAGCAATGATATTAATGTACAAACATTAGTAAATGCTATCAATAGCAGTATTGGTGCTTATGGAAATACAATTTCTTGGGCTCATACAAACTTAAGTAAGCAAGGCAATGATACAGATATGGACGCTTTTGCAACAGCTTTAAATGGCGGGCAAGTGGGCTCTGTTATATTTTTAGATTGTAACCCAATCTATGAACATCCATTGGGTGAAAAATTGGCTCCAAAATTAAAATCTGTAAATCTATCCGTTTCTCTAAGCGACAGAAAAGATGAGACAGCTGCTAATTGTAAAGTAGTTGCACCAACTCACCACTTCTTAGAAAGCTGGGGTGATGCAGAAGCATTTAGCGGATATGTATCATTTATACAACCAACCATTAGTAACTTATTCGATACACGTCAATGGCAAGAAAGCATCATGATGTGGGCTGGAGAAGAAGGAACTTGGTATGATTATTATGAAAACTATTGGAAAGGAAGAGCTGGAGGGCAACGTGCCTTTGACGAAGCCCTACAATTTGGTCTTATGCAACCAAGCGAAATCGGCAGCGCCGGTGGCGGTTTTAGCGGAAATGCTACAGCTGCAGCAGCGGCCGTTACAAGTGCACCAAAAGCTACAGGAGTAGAACTAGTTATTTATGAAAAAGTAGGTATTGGTTATGGTGGCGTATGGAGTAATAATCCATGGTTACAAGAAATGCCTGATCCAGTAACAAAATGTACGTGGGATAACTACGTAATGATGTCGCAAAACCGTGCGAAGAAAAACGGTGCGGAATGGACAGACTTAAACGAGGTTGAGCGTAACAAACAAGTGTATACCATTAAGACTAAAAACGGTTCGGTAGAACTGCCAGTAATGGTTGTTCCAGGTATGCATGATGATGTAATAGCCGTTGCATTAGGTTACGGTCGCGCACAAGGTGTGGGTAATGCCGCAAATAATGGTACGGAACAAACAGGAATTAAAGTGTCTCAATTAGCGGCAACAGCTGCAGGGATATCATACAATATAACAAGCGGGGTTTCTTTAGAAGTAGTTCCAGGGAAAACTTTCCCATTAGCAGTTACACAAACGCATCATTCTTACGAAGAGCGTCCAATACTGCATGAATATACTTTAAGTGAGTTCCAAGCCACACCAACAGTATTAGAAGATAAGCGTAAAGCAGCATTTGCTCATTACTTAGCTCCTGACGGTGTAAATCATCATGGTCATGAAGGACATGGAGAAGGTGATGCTCATGGAGCAGAGGCTAAGCATGATGCACATGGCGAAGGTCATGGTCATGGCGAAGAAAAGCACGAAGAGCAAGAATGGCAAGAAGCTTATAGAGAAAATGGAACATTATACCATATGGATGAACATCCTAATCCTGGTATTAAATGGGGCATGAGTATTGATTTAAGTACTTGTACAGGTTGTGCTGCGTGTACCATTGCTTGCCAGGCGGAAAATAATGTATCAGTAGTTGGTAAGGAAAGAGTATTACTAGTGCATGATATGCATTGGATTAGAATTGATCGCTATTTCAGCGGAGATATAGAAGATTCTAAATCTATACAAACGGTATTCCAACCAATGCTATGCCAGCATTGTGATAATGCTCCTTGTGAAAATGTATGTCCAGTAAACGCTTCTAATCATAGCTCTGAAGGAATAAACCAAATGGCATATAACCGTTGTATCGGAACAAGATATTGTGCTAACAACTGTCCTTACAAAGTTCGTCGTTTTAACTGGCGTGATTGGAATGGTGCAGATAGCTTTGAGCATAACTTGTACGAAGATGGTCGTCGCGATGATATTAATAATAGTGTAACGAGAATGGTCTTAAATCCAGATGTAACTGTGCGTAGTCGTGGTGTAATGGAGAAATGTTCGTTCTGCGTACAGAAATTACAAACGGCTAAGCGCGAAGCGCGTAAAGCTGGTGAAGTAATGAAAGATGGAGCAGCTAAGACAGCTTGTCAAATGGCTTGTGCCACCGGCGCCATAACATTCGGTAATGTAAATGATAAGAACAGTGAGATTTACAACTTACGTAATGTTGAACAAAAAGAAAGAGTATTCTATTCATTAGAAGAAATACATACATTACCCAATGTAAATTACTTGAGTAAAATTAGAAATACGGATCATGTAGAAGGCAGAGCGCCATCTCATGGAGAGGAAGGACACGGAGAGAAAGACAATCATAAAGAAAAAACGCACGCATAACCCAAAGAATAAACTATGCATTTAAAATACGAATCATACGTAAGAGAGGCACTGGTTGATGGTAAGAAAGATTATCATCAGGTAACTGAAGATCTATGTGCTCCTGTAGAAAACAAGCCCACCAAACTATGGCGCATTGGCTTTTTACTTTCTGCTTCATTATTAGCCTTTGGTGCTTTTAGTGTTGCTTGGGAGGTACAGTTTGGAACAGGTGTTTGGAACTTAAATAGAACCATTGGATGGGGTTGGGATATTACCAACTTCGTATGGTGGGTTGGTATTGGTCACGCAGGAACATTGATTTCGGCGATCTTACTTTTATTTAGACAAGGCTGGCGAACTGGTGTGAATAGAGCGGCTGAGGCCATGACAATATTTGCAGTAATGTGTGCGGGACAGTTCCCGATATGGCACATGGGTCGTGTTTGGGATGCCTTCTTTGTACTACCTTATGGTAACTCGCGTGGTCCATTATGGCCTAACTTTGTATCTCCTCTTTTGTGGGATGTATTTGCGATTTCTACTTACTTTACTGTATCACTTTTGTTCTGGTATTCTGGTCTTATTCCTGATTTTGCCACCATACGTGATAGAGCTCAAACGAAAACTAGAAAATTCTTGTATGGTCTTGCTTCATTTGGTTGGGCAGGAAGTGCTAAGCACTGGCAGCGTCATGAATATCTTTCATTAGTATTAGCTGGTTTAAGTACACCTTTAGTGCTTTCAGTACATACCATTGTATCGTTTGATTTCGCCACTTCTGTAATTCCTGGTTGGCATACAACTATCTTCCCTCCTTACTTTGTGGCGGGTGCAGTATTCTCAGGATTTGCGATGGTACAAACGCTTTTAATTATTACAAGAAAAGTATTAAACCTTCAAGATTATATTACACTAGGTCACATTGAGGCAATGAATAAGGTAATTGTTGTTACAGGTTCTATTGTAGGTGTTGCTTACTTAACTGAGTTATTTATAGCATACTACTCTGGTGTATTATGGGAGCAAGAGGCTTTCCGCTTGAGAGTTTTAGGACCTTATTGGTGGGCATATTGGGGTATGATGACGTGTAATGTGGTAAGCCCTCAGCTGTTCTGGTTTAAGAAATTACGTCGTAATATCTGGTTTACATTCTTCATGAGTATTATCGTAAATATTGGTATGTGGTTCGAGCGTTTCGTAATCATTATGTCTTTACACCGCGATTATTTACCAAGTAGCTGGAGTTACTATACGCCAAGTTGGCCAGAGGTTGGTTTCTATCTTGGATCGTTTGGTTTATTCTTTACTTGTTATTTCCTATTTGTAAAGTATTTCCCTGTAGTAGCTATTGCTGAGATTAAGTTTATCCTAAAGCATAGTGGAGATAAGTATAAAGAAGAAATGAAGGCTATTGATGTTCAGGATGAGGGAGAATTTATTGAAGAACAAGCACATCATCATTAATAAAAGAAATTAAAGAAAAGATATGGCAGTTAAAAAATTTGCAACAGCAACCTATAGCGACGAAGCGGTACTTTTTCCAGCGGTGAAAAAGACACGTGGCGCAGGTTATAAAGTTCATGACGTGTATACGCCCTTTGCGGTGCATGGCTTGGACGAAGCATTAGGTTATAAAGTATCGGGCTTGCACGTAGCTGGTTTTATATATGGGTTAACAGGAACAAGTACAGCACTTGGTTTTATGGGTTGGATTTTTACAACAGACTGGCCGCAGAACTTTGGTGGTAAGCCTCACTTTCCATTACCTGCTTTTATTCCAATCACCTTTGAGTTAACTGTTTTATTCTCTGCCGTTGGTATGGTATTGACATTCTGTTATTTATGTCAGTTAATGCCTGGTGTGAAAAAACACATTTTTAATCCAAGACAAACGGATGATAAAATGGTTATGGCTATTGAAGTAACGGATGAAAATGCAGCTGAAGTAGAAACATTTTTGAAGGGTACTGGGGCTGAAGCAACGGACATACAAATAGCTGAAGAAGGCTGGTGGTATGGCCGATATGACAAAGAAGAAGAATATCAATTAAAAACACAAGAAGCTTAGGGATGAAGAAATTATCATACATATTATTGCTTACATTATGTTCTACACTCATATTTTCTTGTGAGAGTGAATACAAACGTGACCCAGGAAAAATATATGCGCCGGATATGACTTATTCGAGAGCGTATGATTATTATAATACACCTGACAGTATTAATGCTGCCGGCGGAACGTTTAATAAACTTCCAGTAAAAAATACAATTGCTCGCGAGCAATCTATTCCAACACATATTAGTGAATTTGATACTACGGCTGCCAAGGCGCTTAAAAATCCGTATGATTTATATGCTAAAGATTTGAAGGAAGGTAACAGATTATACATGATTCATTGTGGTATTTGTCATGGTGCTAAGTTGGATGGAAATGGTCCATTATATGCCAGTGGTAAATATGTAGCCATGCCTGCTAACTTAAAAGGACCTGCTTATATTAATATGCCTGAAGGTAAAATGTATCATGCGATTATGTATGGTAAGAATGCCATGGGGGCTTACTCTAGTCAGTTAGATGCGAAGCAGCGCTGGCAAGTATTAGCTTATATCCGCAGTCAACAGATTGAAGGCGGAAGCACATCAAGTTCTTTAATAACGCCAGGAGAGGCTCCAAAAATGGAAGAAGCGCCTGCTAAAGAAAGCCACGACGAAGCAGATCATGGAGATGATGCAAATCACGCGCATGAAGGTGATGATGACCATAAGGCAGAAGCGCATAACTAAGAAATAGTAATCGGAAATAGATTATAAATAAAGAAGAAAAAATAAGAACGAAGTCAAAACTAACTTTATAACGATTGGAAAATGACAAATGAAACTTTTAAAATACCAGCCAAAGCAAAAACCGTAAGTATGGTTCTTATGGCTATTGGTATATTATCATTAATTGGCGGCTTGGCAGCATTTGCTTTTGGCGACAGCTTGCATCAAGCAACATTTTGGGCTAGCATATTACACAATAGTGTATTCTTTCTATTAATATGTGTAGCAAGTATTTTCTTAATGGCAGCAACATCTCTTGCGCAAGCAGGTTGGATTGTGGCTTTTAGAAGAATTCCTGAGGCAATAGGTAGTATCGTATGGGTGCTTGGAGGTATTGTTTTAGTCGTATTAATTATACTAGTAGGGTTTAATCATACAGAAATATATCCATGGTTAGAGCACGGACATATTCCTGATAATGGATTAAATGGATTGAAGCTTTTCTTTTTAAGTAAGCCTTTCTTTTTAATATGGACTGCCTTAACGGTTGGTTTATGGGGTTACTTTGGTCGCTTAATTAGCAAGATTTCTCTTGATATGGGAACTGATAAAGAAGGAAGCGTGAAGTTGTTCTGGAAAAACTATAACACAAGTGCAGCATTCTTATTTGTATTTGCTTTGACATTGGCTTCTACTATTCCATGGTTATGGATTATGAGTATTGATGCTCATTGGTTCTCAACAATGTTTAGCTGGTACACATTTGCTAGCTCATTTGTAAGTGGTATGAGTTTAATTATGCTATGGATGCTTTATACGAAGCGCCACGGTAACTTAGAATTAGTAAGCCAAGAGCATGTGCATGATGTCGGTAAGTTCATGTTTGCATTTACAATCTTCTGGACCTATTTGTGGTTCTCACAGTTCATGTTGATTTGGTATGCTAATATTCCTGAGGAAACAGTTTATTTCAAAATAAGAATGCACGGTCCTTATGCTTTCTTCTTCTGGTTAAACTTAGTCATGAATTTTGTAGCACCATTATTAATCTTAATGTCTGCTCCAGCTAAGCGTAATTACTTTATTGTATCTACGGTAGCTGTAATAATAATTTTAGGTCACTGGATTGATTTTTATCAAATGATTATGCCAGGAACTGTTGGTGAAAATTGGTCTATGGGACTATTGTACGATATTGGATTAATGTGTGGTTTTGTTGGCTTGCTTATTTTCTTGGTAAGTAATAAGTTGTCTAAATCTCCACAAATAGTATCGAACCACCCTTATTTAAAAGAAACAATCATTCACATAAGCTAAAAAAAGAAAGAATATGTCAGGTTTATTATTAGTCGTATTGGTAGCATTGATCTTCTTGATTTTATATCAAGTAGGTCAGTCAAGTGAGAAAATAGCTACGCTTCAAGGTGAAGAGGAGTTTGATAACAAGCGTAATAAAATTGTTGGGTATTCAATGCTAGTTTTATTTGCGATGTTTATGATAGGAATTGTATGGTGCCATAATTATATGATACCATTAATGACGCCTACAGCTGTACCTGCATCTGATCATGGTGCTAACTATGATTTTATGTTTGAGGTTACTCTTTGGGTAACAGGTGCTGTATTTTTATTAACTCAGTTTCTTACATTCTGGTTTGCATTTAGATATAGAAGTACTGGCAAAAGAAAAGCCGTATTTTTCTCTCATAGTAATAAGTTAGAAATGATCTGGACCACGATCCCTGCATTAGCTATGGCGGTATTGGTTGCTATTGGATTAAAGGCTTGGTTTAAAATGACAAGCCCAGCTCCAGAAGGTGCTCAGATTATTGAGATTACGGGTAAGCAGTTTAACTGGATTAGTCGTTACCCTGGACCTGATGGCAAGTTAGGCGAGCGTTACTTTAAGAATATTAATGAAGAAAATAACGTAATTGGATTAAACTGGGATGATAAGGACACACGTGATGATATTGTAATCTTAAACGGTGAGTTGCGCTTAATCAAAGACAAGCCAGTAGAGTTAATCATTGCTGCACGTGATGTTATACATGATGTAGGATTATCTCACTTCCGTATGAAAATGGATGCTGTACCAGGTATAACTACAAGAATGTGGTTTACACCAACGATTACTACAGATTCAATGAAACAAATAACAGGAGACCCAAATTTTGTATACGAGCTTTCTTGTGATCAAATGTGCGGTAAAGGACATTATAGTATGCGAGCTGTAGTTGTGGTAGAGACACAGGCAGAGCACGATGCTTGGTTAAAAGAACAGACATCTTATTACTCTCAAGGTCCTGGCAAACCGGCAGAAGCGCCAAAAATGGAAGGAGAAGAAGAAGGTGCTGAAGAAATCCGAGAAACAGCCATGGTTACACAATAAGTCAAATAAAAGAATATTAATAATTATATAAAACGTACAAAGATGAGTAACGAAACGCAACATTCAGTTGATACACACGAGGAGCACGGTGCGAACATTCACACAAGTGGAGGACATGATCATGGTCATGACCATCATCATGAAGAACATGAACAGCACTTTTTTTTAAAGTATGTGTTTAGCATGGATCATAAAATCATCTCTCGTCAATTTTTGATTACGGGAATGTTCTGGGCAATAGCCGGTGGTCTGATGTCTGTATTTTTTAGATTACAATTAGGTTTTCCAGAAGATACTTTCCAGGTACTTTCTACATTCTTAGGCGATTGGGCTAAAGGAGGTAAAATGGATCCTGAGATTTATTATGGTTTAGTAACCATACATGGAACCGTATTGGTATTCTTTGTATTGACGGGCGGGCTGTCAGGTACGTTCTCTAACTTTTTAATTCCATTACAGATTGGTGCACGTGATATGGCATCGCCATTTATGAATATGCTTTCTTATTGGTTCTTTGCCGTAGCTAGTGTAATCATGTTTGCTTCATTATTTGTGCATACAGGACCTGCTTCTGGTGGTTGGACTACCTATCCTCCATTAAGTGCTATGAAAGAAGCCAGTATGGGTTCTGGTGTTGGTATGGATCTATGGCTTACGAGTATGGCACTCTTTATTGTGTCTTCACTTTTGGGTGGTTTAAACTATATTGTTACTGTATTAAATATGCGTACAAAGGGTATGAGCATGAAGCGCTTACCCCTAACTATTTGGGCGTTCTTATTTACTGCTGTATTGGGTGTATTATCATTCCCAGTATTATTATCAGCTGCTGTATTATTAATCTTTGATCGTCACATGGGTACGAGTTTCTACTTATCAGAAATCTTTATTGCTGGTCAGGCCATGCCTAATGTTGGTGGTTCTGCCATTTTATATCAGCATTTATTCTGGTTCTTAGGTCACCCGGAGGTGTACATTATTATGTTGCCAGCGATGGGTATTGCCTCAGAGGTATTAGCTACGCATGCTCGCAAACCGATCTTTGGATATTTTGCTATGGTTATTTCTATCTTAGGAATTACAGTATTGGCATTCTTGGTATGGGCGCACCATATGTTTGTAACTGGTATGAGCCCGTTCTTAGGAGGGATATTTGTATTGCTTACTTTATTAATTGCTATTCCATCGGCGGTAAAAGTATTTAATTGGCTAACGACTATTTGGAAAGGAAATATTAAGTTTACAAACCCAATGCTTTTTGCACTTGGTTTTGTATCTCTATTTATCTCTGGTGGTTTAACAGGTATTTTCTTAGGAAATTCTGCATTAGACATTCACTTACATGATACTTACTTTGTTGTAGCTCACTTCCATATTGTAATGGGTATTTCTGCATTCTTTGGGATGTTCGCTGGTGTATATCACTGGTTCCCTAAGATGTATGGTCGTATGATGAATAAGACACTGGGTTATATTCACTTCTTTGTGACTTTTATTGGGGCTTATGTAATATTTTGGCCAATGCACTATGAAGGTGTTGCGGGTATGCCACGTCGTTATTATGACTTTAGCAGCTGGCAGAGTTTTAGCCAATTTGGAGACTTGAATAAAATGATTTCTATAGCAGCCATTATTGTATTCTTTGCGCAACTATTATTTGTATTTAATTACTTCGTAAGTATTTGGAGAGGTAAGAAACTAACTGAGAAAACTTCTAACCCCTGGGGTAGTACTACATTAGAATGGACTACACCGGTTAAGCCTGGACATGGTAACTGGGAAGGAGATATTCCTGAAGTTCATCGTTGGGCTTATGATTTCAGAGAAAATCCTTATGATGGATCTGACTTTATTATGCAAGACGTTCCAATTGATCCAACCAAAGAGGACGAAGAACATTAGAACTTAAAAGAACATTGATTAAACAAGAGAAAATATCACTTTCATTAATGAGTATGTTGAGTCAGAAATTAAAAGACTATCAACAACTCATGAAACTCAACCTTAGTTTGTTGGTTGTCTTTTCGAGCGTGATTGGTTATTTGATTGTGCCAACGGTTTCTTTTGTTTTGATAAATGTTATTGGCATCTTTTTCGGTGGTCTATTAATAACGGGAGCAGCTAATGCGACCAATGAATTGATTGAAAAAAATGAAGATCAATTAATGAACCGCACCATGGATAGACCTTTGGCTACGGCAAGAATGTCATCTAACGAAGCTATTCTATTTATTAGTCTAAGCCTAACGGCTGGTTTGGCCATATTATTTTTCCAGTTTAATGCCTTGGCAGCTGGCTTAAGTTTATTCTCTTATATTCTTTATGCATTTGTATACACGCCGCTTAAGAAAGTAACACCCATATCAGTATTGGTTGGAGCTATTCCTGGCGCATTGCCTTGCTTAATTGGTTGGGCAGCTGGGTCAGGAAGCATTCTTATGACGGAGGCTTGGGTATTATTTGCCTTTCAGTTTTTCTGGCAATTCCCGCATTTCTGGGCTATTGCTTGGGTAGCCGACGAAGATTATAGAAAGGCAGGCATGAAAATGTTGCCACAAGAAACAAAAGAAAGTCGCTTCACGGCTTTTCAAACAGTATTTTATTCATCTATATTAATTCCTGTGGCTGCACTACCCTATGTGCTAGGTTTAGGAAGTATGGTGGGCATGATTATTATGGCGCTTGCAGCTGTTGTATTCGTATGGTTCGCTTTACAGTTTTATAAACATAATACAGATGAAAAAGCACGCAAATTAATGTTTGCGTCATTTATATATTTACCCATCATATTGTTCACATTGTTAATCGATAAATTTATCTAAAATTATGAGCACATTGAGTTTACAACAACAATCAAAAAAACTACACCCGCACAAGATGCTTATGTATTTTGGTATGGGCAGTATGACCATGATGTTTGCCGGCTGGGTAAGTGCATTTATGGTAAGGGAAGGACAAGGTCGTTGGGATCATGTGCAGTTACCTTGGATGTTTTGGGTTTCTACGGCAGTAATATTAGCAAGTAGTGTAACCATACATTTAGCTGTTAGAGCTTTTAAGAAAAGAAATTTTACTTCGTATCAATTACTAATTAATACAACGACTATTTTAGGTTTGTTGTTTTTGGCCTTTCAGGCATTTGGTTTTTATACGATGTATAGTCAACAAGGTATTTTATTAAATGGAAATAATGCGGCAGGGGAATTTACCTACGTAATCCCATTTGTTCATGGCGTACACGTTTTAGGAGGCATCGTTGCTTTGTTTATCGTGTTCCTATCAACAAAATTTAGAAGAAGAAAAAAAGTATATAGTAGCACAGGGGTGGAGATTGTGAGTATTTATTGGCATTTTGTAGATGCCTTGTGGTTATATATTTTCATATTTTTATTATTAAATCAGTCTTAGAACAATATTGATATTATGAGTACAGCAGCAGTAGCAGATAGTAAGTCCAAATGGATGGGAGGCGAAAGCCCGTTCCATTTAAGTTATGGAAAGATCATGATGTGGTTTTTCTTAATGTCGGATGCCTTCACCTTTGGAGCGTTTTTGATATCTTATGGTACCATTCGATTTGCCAGTCCAATATGGCCAGATCCTAATATGGTATTTAAGGCATTTCCGTTTGCTGGTCATGCTAATCTTCCATTAATGTTCGTTAGTCTTATGACTTTTATCCTTATCCTAAGTTCTGTAACTATGGTGCTAGCTGTGCATGCAGGTCACTGCCGCGATAAGAAAGGTGTGGTTAAATGGATGCTTTGGACCATCTTAGGTGGTATTGCTTTCTTGAGCTGTCAGGCTTGGGAGTGGTGGCATTTAAATCATGAAGGAGCATGGTGGGGTGCATTTAGAGACGGTATGGATCTAACGCCTGTTAAAGGATTTTTTGCAGGTACTGTTTCTGCGACTGATTTGGTTGTTCATGGTGCTGATTCAGCGCATAAGTTTTTTAATTTCTTTTTTACAATTACTGGTTTCCACGGTTTTCACGTGTTTTCAGGTGTTGTATTTAATATCATGATATTAGTATTTACAATGAATGGTGTCTTTGATAGAAAAGGGCACTATGAGTGGGTTGAGAAGTGTGGTTTATACTGGCACTTTGTAGATTTAGTGTGGGTATTTGTATTTACTTGTTTTTACTTATTATAATTTTATAAAATAATTCTAAAGATTTATTATGGGACATTTTAGCGATTACGAAGCCGATCAATCAAGACTATATAACATGGGTCACCATGAGGATATTAATAGTCCTGAGAGCAAAGCAAAAATAAAAAGTATATGGAAGGTAACGGGTATACTTACTATTATAACAATAGTCGAAGTTGGTTTAGGGCTTTCTTTGGCTGATAAAATGGGTGATTACCGTTGGGTTTTAAACTTAGGTTTCATCATATTAACGGTGGCTAAGGCTTTCTTTATTGTAAGTAATTTTATGCATTTAGGTGATGAGAAAAAAGGAATGAAGCTTTCGGTATATATTCCTTTAGCATTATTTATTTGGTTCATTATAGCATTCTTATCAGATGGTAGTTTTTGGTTAGATATTAGTTCTAATACAGGTTTATCTACTCCGGCGGCAAAAATTGAAACCTTAAAAAAGTAGCATTTATAAATGATTAATATTGAAAGCCCTCTTTTAGAGGGCTTTTTTAGTGGGAGAAGTTTTGGACAATTATATTAGTGCTAAGTCTATATTGAGGGTGGAGGTTGTTCCTGTTTTTATTTCGTAGTCTTCGATTGTTTTTCTTTGATAGCCATCGGCTTCTGGTAGTGTACAAAAAAGTGTGTAATCGATTTGATTAATTTTACTTTCAAAGCAAACAAACTTGTTGTGGGAAGTCTGTCTGTCTTTGGAAGTTTTTTGTTTTTGCATCGTAAATATAATTTGAGTTTGTGGTAGTGTACAA
>CALIIL010000005.1 GCA_938017685.1 uncultured Chitinophagaceae bacterium | reverse complement strand
TGAGTTGTTTCACTTCCATACCGCCGTATTTCTTGCGCCAATAATAGAATGTACTCGTATCGATACCGAGTTCACGTGATACTTCTTGAACGCTTCGTCCTTGTTCGTTTTCTTTTAGAGCCTTGATGATCTGGCTCTCGTTAAATTTACTTCTTTTCATGTTTTACAGTTTAAAATTAAAGATTTTCTGATTTTTAAACTGTCCAAATTTTAGGGAAGGCTACAACTACACCTAGATTTATCGTTTTTTGTGACCAAGCTGTTTCCGCACCAAAAGAGTTCAGTAAAGTAAAAGTTGATCCACCATTTGTACTTAGGTACACCTTTAAGTTATCTGTACCTGTTGTATTATTTAAATAATAAAAATTTAATTCCTTGGCCGAGCTAGCACAGCTTGATAAGTTTATATGCCAATCTAAATCACCATAATAATCTTGTGCTAATGAATAGGTATGAAAGCGAGCTGAGTGCTGTGTACCATTAGCGCCTGACATAGTGTAAGCACCTTGTGTAGGGTTTGTCCATTTTGTTACACCCGCATTTTCATATTCGCTGAACCAGGCGTTCTGTCCTCGTAATGGCCATTTGGTCCAAGATTTAGAAGGCATTTTATTACCGCTTGTTGTCAAGAACCACTCCGTTTCTAATGAAGTACAAGCAGGACCAGCCTCAACTACTGGATTATAACAACCAACGGGATTAAATGAATAAATCAAATTATTTAAAGGGTAAATACTACCATAAGGACTTATGGCCGAACCAACATATCGGCTTGTAGAAAATATAGATGTTCCTCTTGCTGAGTTAGCCCATGTTGAAGCCGAACCCGTTGCTGAAACTGCTCTTACCATAATGTCATTAGTATAACCACCTTTTAAACCAACGGTAGGCGAGTTCGTACTGGTACTTGTAGATGATGGCAAACAATTGCCATATCTAAATTGAATTTGGCCCGTAGGGTATAACCACACTTGAACATTAACCTTATCAGTATTAGCATTGGCGCGAGCCAAGTCTCTAAATTGAATAACAAAAGCTCCACTTGATGAAGTTGGGTCCATACCATAAGTAATGGACGAATTAGCTCCTGAAGCAATAGAATTAGTCAAGTCAATACCAAAAGGCTGTATTACCCCTTCAGCAGGAATATTGTTAGTATTAGCAATTGCATTGCTTTCTGTAATTACAGGATTACCAAAAAGACCAAATAGTAAAAAACCATTGTTAGAAATACGAAACGATGAATAATTTCTACAATTATAAGGGAAGGTAAATCCTGTTGGAAAAGAAATATCAGGTGAAATAAAATCGAAACTTAATGCCGCACCTTGCTGATAAGTATCACTAAGAATTAAATTATTATAAGAACCTGGAATAGTAGCTTGTGAGAATCCATAATTAGAAACTTGTGCATTTCCGTTGATATTGGACAATAGAATGAGCGACAATATAACTATTGCGCGGTAGTAAAACTTATTCATATTTCAAATCTAATTTATGCGGTTTAGGGAAAACCGTATAGTTATTAAGACATTACCACCATTTTTGTGCCAAAAAAAAGAACGAAATCCTATTAGACTGAATTATATTCGTTTTCCAAAGTAAAAAAATGAGCCAACTCCTTGATAATCTGACAATAAATAATATTCCAGAAATTATAAATAATAAATTAGAATTAACTGAAGAGCACTATCAAAACATTAAAAACTGCCGAGATTATCTGGATAAAAAAGTTTCGACCGGCGAAACCTTCTATGGTATCAATACAGGCTTTGGTAGTTTATGCGATGTTAGGGTTCAAGACAATGATTTAGAACAGCTCCAAACCAATCTCGTACTCTCTCATGCTTGTGGTGTGGGCGATCACGTACCAATGGATATTGTACGCTTGATGTTACTTTTAAAAATTAAGAACTTTACCTACGGGCATAGTGGCGTAAGTGAGGAATTGGTGGAGCGACTACTTTGGCATTATAACGAGAACATTTTACCAGAAATATTTACACAGGGCAGCTTGGGCGCAAGTGGAGATTTAGCCCCTTTAGCACATTTAAGTTTGCCCCTGTTAGGAAGTGGAAAATTAAAAGTAGAACATGGAGAGTGGGAAAGCTCAGCCAAAGTGTTGAAAGCCAAAAATATGGCTCCTATAAAACTGAAAAGTAAAGAAGGCCTTGCTCTTTTAAATGGCACACAATTTATGAGTTCTTATGGTGTGTGGGCACTGATGCGCACGCAAAAAATGATTACACATTCTACCAAAATTGCTGCGCTCAGTTTCGAAGCATTTGATTGTAAGCCAAGTCCATTTTTTGAAGGCATACATCGTGTTCGACCTCAAGATGGACAGGTAAAAGTTGCCACCGCTGTTCGTAAATTATTAGAAGGAAGTTTAAGTGCATTTGCCGAGAAAAAACAAGTGCAAGACCCTTATAGTTTTAGATGCATACCGCAGGTACACGGTGCAAGCTTTGATGCCTTTGCACAAGCTAAAAAAGTGATAGAATGCGAGATCAATTCAGTAACTGACAATCCACTCATTTTCCCAGAAGAAGATGTGATCGTTAGCGGCGGAAATTTTCATGGTCAACCCCTTGCTTTGCAGTTAGATTATTTAGCCATTGCCCTTTCGGAATTGGCAAGTATTTCAGAAAGAAGAACTTATTTATTGGTTTCTGGACAGCGAGATTTACCACCCTTCCTTTCTAAAAACCCGGGGCTTGAAAGTGGCTTTATGATTGCTCAATATACGGCTGCATCGCTAGTAAGTCAGAACAAACAATTGTGCACGCCGGCTTCTGTTGATAGCATTGTAAGTAGTAATGGACAAGAGGATCATGTGAGTATGGGAGCCAATGCGGCCACCAAGCTTTATCAAGTGGTAAAAAACACAGAACGAGTACTAGCTATTGAATTGATGTGCGCGGCGCAGGCCATAGATTTTAAAAATCCAATGTTACTTTCTGATGCTATGAAAAAATATTATCACGACTTTAGAAAAGAAGTAAGCTTTATGGAACAAGATCGTGTGATTAGTGATGATATTCAGAAAAGCGTTAGCTTTTTAGTAGAGATTTAGAGCTTTTATAGGTTAACAACGGCTTTCTTACCAACAACTTTTTTCTAAAAAAAAGGAAATATATTGCCGCTTTGGACAAATGATTATACACAAATGTTAATTATTACACCTTTTCGGCAATAAAGTGCCGATTTGTGGTAAAATGTGGTATTTTGTACTACTTTTGTAGTCATATCGGAAATATAATGCCGATTTATATGAATTTTAGCGAACGAATAAAGAACAGAAGAAAACAGCTAGGTTACCGAATGCAAGATTTGGCGGAGCTTAGTGATATTAGCATACGCACAATTCGGTCTATGGAAAAAGGCAGCTATAAAGGCAAACTCGAGAATTGGTTAACCATATTAGACAAACTTGGATTAGAATTTGAGATTAAAGTAAGACCCATAAGTTATGAGAAAAGGGAGCGTGAAATATAGATATATAACCGCAGGAATAGTTACGGAACTAGATAACGGAACCTACGAATTTGAATATAATAAAGATTATGTCACAGCCGATATTTACCCACCCATAAGCTTAACCTTACCCAAAAGAAAGGAGAAGTATATTTCAAAAAAACTATTTCCTTTTTTCTTCAACATGCTCAGCGAAGGAGCTAACAAAAAAGTGCAATGCCGCAGATTAAAAATACATGAAACCGACTATTTCGGCTTGCTACTAAAAACTGGCAATAATGAAACAATTGGAGCCGTAACTGTTGCAGAAATATGAACGAAGACTTATTAAATATTAACCAAAATAAATGCCCTTCGACATTAAAAGAAGGAAATAAAACCTATACCTTAAAAGCAGTAAAAGATGTTTTTGGCGGCACCCGAGTGTCTCATATTCTAAACTATTTACCGCCACAAAAAGATGGCGAAGATCAAAAAAAATTGTTTGACGATCGTACAAAAATATCTATTTCTGGCGTGCAAGCAAAGTACTCCCTGCGCATAGAAAACAAAGAGCTTATTTCTACTTCACAAAATGGTGAGTATATATTAAAACCCATACCAACCGATCTTTCATTTGTAGATCAGGTTCCTGCTAATGAACATCTAAGTATGCAATTGGCATCTCAAGTATTTAGATTAAATGTAGCTAAAAATGCGCTCGTATTTTTTAGAGATGGTAGCCCAGCATATATTACTCGACGATTTGACGTTTTGGAAAATGGGAATAGAACTTCAAAAGAAGATTTTGCCTCATTAGCACAACAAACTAGTCAAAACGGAGATAAAGATTATAAGTACAATTTTAGCTATTTGGGCATCTCGAAACTCATTGATCAATACTTGCCCTCGGCTATAAAACAGAAAGAAGAATTTTTCAAACTAGTCCTTTTTAATTATTTAATTTGTAATGGAGATGCACACCTCAAAAACTTTTCTGTAATAGATTATAGTGGCACCGGCGATTACATGTTAGCGCCGGGATACGACTTAATCAATACCAGCCTACATGTTGATGATAGTGACTTAGCATTAATAGGAGGACTTTATGAAAGAGATTATGAGCATCCATCCTTCTCAATATTTGGGTTTTATGCATATGATGATTTTGTAACCTTTGGTGAAAAAATGGGGCTCATGACTTCTCGCATAAAACGTTTTATTGATCAATTAATAAGCAAAAACGAAAAGGTGGAAGAGTTAATTTCTCGCTCTTATTTAAACGATGAGATGAAGATAAAGTACTTCACTCTACTTACCGACAGAGTTAAAAGACTACATAAAAAGCTATAATTATTTCCTTCCAAAATCTGCCGGAATTTCGCCCCAGAATTTTGTTTGCCATTTAATAATTTTGTTGGGATAATCATTTTCTTTTAGCCAATTTTCTGCACGTTGTACGAGCTTTATTAATCGTTGATCTTCTATTTTAGAGTTCGCTTTTTTCTTGGCAACCCAAGCCATTGCATATTTACTATCCGAGTAAATCGGCAGATTTACTTTTTCATTTTTTGCCCAAGCTAGGGCATGTACAATTGCGAGAAATTCGCCAACATTATTGGAACCGTTTTTATACACTCCTTTTTTAAATATTACATCACCCGAATAGGTATACACACCACGATACTCCATGTCGCCTTTTGCATTACAAGCCGCATCTACACTTATAGAAAATTCGTTGGGCTCACCAAATTTTGCGCGCTCGGCAGGCGTCATATCTTGCGCTTTTTTAAAGCTTCGCCCTTTGTAATTTTCAGGTCCTTCTTTAAATGCTTTTTGCGCCATTTCTTTGCCGCCAAATGATTTGTACTGCGGTCTATTAAAACCTTCAATTTGTGCTTTGGCTAAGTCCCAATCCGTATAAATACCTGGCTTATAACCGGCCCATACTACGTAGTAAATAGTCTTTTTATTTTCCTTGATTTTTTCCTTAGCAAATTCGTAATTGTTCCATGCCCACTCAGCCTCTTTCATACTTTCGTATGACTTATAATCCGCTCCTGTATAGCCATCAATTTGGCGCTTGGCTTCATTCCATTTTTTGAAAATGCCAGGGTTGCGGCCTTTCCATACAACGTAGAATTTTGGTTTTTTCTTTGCCATTATAGTAATTTGTAAAAATAAGGCATGTACACTTTAGTAAACAATATAGATTTATTACGCAAATAATTTACGCAATAAAATTATCGTCCCATATAAACCATTAATATCTGAATATCCGTGGGGTTAACACCGCTTATACGGCTTGCTTGGCCAAGGGTACGCGGTCTTATTAAGTTAAACTTATTTCTACTCTCCGTGGATAAAGACGTAAGCTTATCAAAGTCAAATGCATCTGGAATAACCAAATCCTCTAATTGCTTAGCCTTATTGGCTAGTTCCTTTTCTTTATAGATATAGTTTTCGTATTTAAATTGTATGCTCACTTGCTCCAATGTTTCACGTGAAACACTCTGCGCAATATTCCTTGCTGCTTCACTTCCTTCAACAAGATTGTCCAGACTAATTTCAGGACGACAAAGAAGCTTCTTTAATGTGTAATGCTCCTTTAATGGTGAAGAACCAATACTTTCTAAGTAATCATTAACCTCCGACGGCACTACACGCGTATCCTCAAAAGACTTCTTGACCGCATTTAAATCTTTTTGTTTGTTATGCACTTTCGTTAATCGCTCATTACTTGCCAAGCCCAGTGTATTAGATATCTCAGTTAACCGAAGGTCTGCATTATCCTGTCGCAATAGTGTTCTAAACTCAGCACGACTAGTAAACATACGATAAGGCTCGTCGGTTCCTTTATTAATTAAATCATCAATCAATACACCGATATATGCTTCATCACGACCTAGTGTAAAGCTCTTTAAACCTTTAACATTCTGATGCGCATTAATACCAGCCATTAAACCTTGGCAAGCTGCTTCTTCGTAGCCAGTAGTACCATTTATTTGTCCAGCAAAGAATAAATTCTTAACCAGTTTAGTCTCTAAATTATACTGAAGCTGCGTAGGAGGGAAGTAGTCGTACTCAATGGCATAGCCTGGTCTAAACATCTTTACATGTTCAAAACCAGGGATCTTAGTCATAGCCTTATGCTGTATATCTTCAGCTAAAGAAGTAGAGAAGCCATTTAAATAAATCTCTACTGTATTCCAACCTTCTGGTTCTATAAATAATTGGTGACGATCCCGCTCCGCAAAGCGATCTATCTTATCTTCTATACTAGGGCAGTATCTTGGCCCTGTTCCTTCAATACGACCAGCAAACATAGGAGAATCGTCAAATCCTGTTCTTAATATATCATGAACCTCTGGATTGGTATAAGCTATATGACAAGGTATCTGTTTCTTTGGCTTATCACTATCTGTAAAAGAAAAACCGACTATGTCTTCATCACCATCTTGTAACTCAAATTGACTGTAGTCCAAACTACGACCATCTACTCGAGGCGGCGTACCTGTTTTTAATCGATCACTGTCAAAACCTAGATTAATTAACTGCTCAGTTATACCAGTTGCACCCTTTTCACCCATGCGTCCGCCACCAAAGTTTTTACTCCCTATATGTATCTTGCCATTCATGAAAGTTCCACTGGTCAAAACAACAGCTTTTGCCCTAAAATCTATACCCAACTGTGTGCGCACACCTGTAATTGTTCCACGTGAAACATTTATACTTGTAACCATATCTTGCCACATATCTAAATTAGGTGTAGCCTCCAACTTCTCTCGCCACTTTATAGCAAAGAGTACACGATCATTCTGTGTGCGTGGGCTCCACATGGCCGGACCTTTAGAACGATTGAGCATTCTAAACTGTATTAAACTCTCATCAGATACAATACCAGAGTAACCACCCATGGCATCAATCTCTCTAACAATTTGCCCTTTGGCTATACCACCCATAGCGGGGTTGCAACTCATGGAAGCAATGGTTTGCATATTCATGGTTATAAGCAACACCTTACTGCCCATATTGGAGGCAGCTACCGCCGCTTCACAACCCGCATGACCTCCACCGGCTACTATTACATCATATTCTTGAAACATAGATTATACAAAGTTAATTTAAATTATAAGTCTTGAACACTTCATTTTACTATTCGGTATATATAAAACAAAGCGCCAACAATGCCGCCAACACCATCAGCCACACCATCCCAGACATCCCAAGCACGACCTGGTACAAAGTTTATTTGATAAAACTCTAAACCAAAACCGTATATAAATGAAAGTGCAATAATGATGAATAAGTTTCTCCGTCTTTTAGAGAGATCTCGTGAAGGAAAAACAATAAGCCACAAAATAGCAAATGTAAAAAAGAAAGTAAAATGAACCACTTTATCAAAATGATCAAACACACTAACTGCAGGAATATCTCTACCAGGCAAGGAACAACCAACAAATATTAGGATAGTCCATGCAATAGCTAAGAAACGCATCAGATGTTTATTATTTATTACTTTCTTTATCATAACAAAAAATCACCTTCAGCATAAACTAAAGGTGATTAACTTTTTACTGCGTAATTATATTACGCACCTATCAAAGCGGTATAAGCCCCAGCATCCATAAGGTCTGACACTTGACTTTCATCGCTAATTTTAATTTTAACCATCCAACCTTCTCCGTAAGGATCAGCATTAACTTTTTCAGGTTCTCCTTCCAAGGCTTCATTCATTTCCTGAACAGTGCCAGATAAAGGCATAAATAAATCAGAAACTGTCTTTACAGCCTCTACGCTACCAAATACCTCATCCTTAGCAACTTCCTGATCTAAGGTATCAACATCAATAAAAACAATATCACCCAACTCACCTTGTGCAAAATCAGTAATTCCAATGGTAGCAATATCGCCATCAATCTTAACCCATTCGTGTTCTTTAGTATATTTTAATTCAGCTGGTACGTTCATTTCTAATTTATTTGTTGTTGTAAATATAATTGTATTAAAGTATTTTTCAAATTCTCTATATTAATAAGCCTAAGAACCTTTCTTAGCCTGCATAATTTTAGATGGAGCCTTCTTTCCAGATGCTTTAGGCAACTTAGCCGCCTTTGTCACTTGCTTTTTAGCCGTGCTCGTACTAGATTTCTTCGTGGCAGCGCCTGAATCACTATCCTCAGATTCTGCATCCAAAGATCCTAACAAATCAAGTTTCTTTAATATATCATACCATTTCAACATTTTTTTCATGTCACTGGTATATACGCGGCTCTCGTCGTAATCTGGAAATAACTTACCAAAGGTTTCTTTGATAACAGCGTTACCTTCTTTGTGCACTGCAACTTCCTTTACTTCTTTTTCATTTTTCTTAAAAGAAATAAAAACGTCACGCAAGGCCACATTATCCGTTTGAGTATAAACCTCAATACTATCCAATGGTGTTACCTCATGCTTTCTAGCTGCAACAAATAAGGTTTTATCATCATCAAAATTCTTTACTATCGCACCATCGGCCTTTGTTCCAATTAATTGATACAAACCGCTTAAACCTGATATAGAAACTAAATCGCTAAATTTCATAGGCTCACAAAAATAGATATGTTTTTGGTTTAATTGCTCTGAAGTTCAAAGCTTTTTTGTCAAGCTAATGTAATAGACCTAGGCTTGCTAATTAGTTGTCAAAGCACTTTAATTTATTATATTTACGACCAAATCCTAAATTATGAAACGTATCCTTTCCGTACTAAGTATTCTAATTGTATTATCTGTAATGGTTTCTTGTAATCAAACGGGCGGCCTAACCGGTGCATCCAAAACCGTTGATGTTGTTGAAGCAGAAGAATTTGCCGATATTAAGGTGCTGCGCTACAGCATTCCTGGATGGGATGAGTTAAGTGCTCAGCAGCATGAGTTGTTATATTATCTCCATGAAGCAGCTCTTTCAGGTAGAGATATTATATACGATCAAAAAAGTAAGTATGGCTTAACCGTAAGAAAGACCATTGAAAATATATACGGCAATTATAAAGGAGACAGAAGCAGTGAAGATTGGAAAAAATTTCAAGACTATTGCGGTCGTTTTTGGTTTAGCAATGGATACTTCCATCACTATGGAAATGAAAAATTTGTACCAGCTTGTAGCTATGAGTACTTTGTGCAGATAGCCAAAGAAAGTGATCAAGAAGCATTTCCTTTAGGTGATGGACAAACGGTAGATGCCTTTTTGCTACAAATGAAAACAGTTATGTTTGATTTGAACTTTGAACCTAAATGTGTAAACCAAGATGCGGGTGTAGATAATGTGGCTGAAAGTGCCAACAACTTTTATGAAGGTGTAACACAACAAGAAGTAAATGCATACTACGCTAAATTTCCAAGTACAGGTAACCAACCAAGTTGGGGTTTAAACACTAAAGTAATGAAAGATGATGAAGGTGTTGTATATGAAAGAGTATGGAAAAGTGGGGGCATGTATGGAGCAGCTATTGATAAAATAATATATTGGTTAGAAAAAGCAAGTACAGTAGCCGAAAACGAAAAACAGAAAAAACATATAGACTTATTAATTAAATATTACCGCAGTGGCGACTTAAAAGACTTTGATGCCTACTCCATCGCTTGGGTAGAAGATACGGAAAGTTCAATTGATTTTGTCAATGGGTTTATTGAGGTATACTTAGATGCGATTGGTATTAAAGGAAGTTTTGAAAGTGTTGTAAACGTTAAAGATGTTGAAACATCAAAACGCATTGCAACCATATCTGACAACGCACAATGGTTCGAAGACAATTCACCATTAATAGAAGAACATAAAAAGAAAAATGTAAAAGGTATAAACGCGAAAGTAATAAATGCAGTTGTTGAAAGTGGTGATGCAGCACCAAGTACACCCATAGGCATTAACCTACCAAATGCAGATTGGATTAGAAAAAACCATGGCAGTAAGTCTGTAAACTTAGGCAACATAGTTGATGCCTATGATGCAGTAAAAAAGAAAGGAGGTTTCTTAGATGAGTTTGTTGAAAATGAAGAAGTGCGTAACCGAATGAAAAAGTACGGAAGCTTGGGCAGCAAGTTACATACAGACATGCACGAATGCATTGGACATGCTAGCGGACAAATAAACCCTGGAGTAGAAACAACCGATAAGACACTTAAAACATATGCCAGTTGCTTAGAAGAAGCACGCGCAGATCTAGTAGCACTATATTACATCACGGATCAAAAACTTGTGGACATTGGAGTAATGCCAAGTATTGAAGTTGGTAAGGCCGAGTTTGATTCATACATCATGAATGGTCTAATGTCACAACTTACAAGGTTAAAACTAGGCGATAATATTGAAGAAGCGCACATGCGGAATCGCCAATTAAATGCTGCATGGGTATACGAAAAAGGGAAAGCTGATAATGTAATTGAATGGTACAAAAAAGATGAAAAAACATATGTGCGTATCAATGACTATGATAAATTACGCGTATTATTTGGCGACTTATTGCGCGAAATACAACGCATTAAATCAGAAGGAGATTATGAAGCAGGTAAAGCATTAGTTGAAACTTATGGCGTTAAAGTAGACCAAGTATTACACAAAGAAGTATTAGAACGTTATGCGACTTTAGATGCAAAACCTTATAGCGGATTTATACAACCAAGACTGATACCTTCAATGGAAGATGATAAAGTAAGCGGTGTAAGTGTAGAATATCCAAGATCATTCTTTGAGCAAATGATGGAGTATGGTAAGAAATATGCATTCTTGCCGGTAATGAATTAGCAATTAAATGGGAACTTTTCCACATAAACCAAACTCTTTATATGCTGTTAATAATGAACACAACAAATTGTTAGGTATTGTTTTCAACAAATAAAGTACTACATTTGCGCCCTGAAACGGTATAGTAACAACAAAAATGTAATTATCATGAAAAATAAACTTAATAAAAGCGAAGAAGTTCGCTTGAGTGATGTTCTTCTGTCTGAATACAAAAAACTAGATAGTTCTATTAACCTTGAAAATATTAACTTCCAAAAAGTAAGAGGAAGCATAAGATTAATGTTAAAAAGAGTATTAACTCCGTCGGAAATACAAGCCTTAAAAAATAAAGTCATCTCGATAGATTTTAGCAAATAATAACTTATAATAAGGTTTAATAAATGTGTGATTTAAAGGATTTAGTCCCTGTATACGAAAAAGTAAAGGCGGTTATACTTTTTTCCGAATATGAAGGAGAATTTAAAATACCACTAGGGCCAATAAACGAATTAAGAAATTGCCTGGATCACATAATGCGTCTAGTTTCTGAGCGTGATGGTGTTCATAAAGATCACGAATTTATTGAAGCTAAAGCACACCTTTATAGAGCAGGTAACGATGTATATGAGATAGTCATTATGTATAAGCTTGATCAGTTTAACGACTTAAAAAAGGAGCTAAATATTTTTGCAATTAAAGAGATATATCCGGAATATTTCACCACGTTACTTCCACTTATTAAGGAATGCCAAGAAGGATTGGCCCTAACGCGTTCGGAAAAACCAATTATCACTGAAGAAGAACAAAGTTTCGGTAAATACGAAACTATATCAACAAAACTATCTGATGGTATTGACAATTTTCAAAAACATACAGTTGGTATACTTAACTATCAAGAAGGATTGGTAGAAAAAGAAAAGGCAGAAAAGAAGAGAACAATTAAAAGTAGAATTTACGATTTCCTTGTAGGTGGTGTAATTGTAGGCATAATACTTTTAATAATTCAGAAAGCGTATTTCTCTTAAAAACTAGTTTATTTTACTTATCTATATCAAGACCAACTGCATAGGAAATCATTTTTTACAAAAAAATGACAGCCAATTGGCACACTTCTTGCCTTAAACATCGTCTTACTAATAGACGAATTATGAAATACGCACTTCGATACTTGGCATTATTGCTTATTTTTTTACTAGTACTAGGCGTACAAAAGAAAAAAGATAAGGTAGTAATTGCTAAAACAGCCATTAGCGCACATCGCTAAACTTATCCCACAATACATCTTTGGGTAATGGCGATATAATCGTCACTTGCTCATTGGTAGTAGGGTGTTCGAACGACATTGAGCGACAGTGTAGGTGAATTGACTTATCTCTATTGGCTCTGGTATAACCATACTTATTGTCTCCAATAATAGGTGCCTTAAGAGCAGCTAGTTGCACTCTAATCTGATGATGACGACCCGTTTCTAAATTACACTCAACCAATTGATACTTATCAACCTGCTTAATCACTTGATATGAGAGTTTGGCCAACTTGGCACCACTTTTATTCTCAGCAACAACAAAGCTCTTATTCTTCTTCTCATCCTTCCACAAATAACTCTCGCAAGCACCTTGATCCGGTAAATTAGCGTCGCGTACTAAAGCCCAATACACCTTTTCAATAGTACGGTTTTTAAAAGCCTTAGTCATCCTAGTCAACGCTTTGGAAGTTCTAGCAAAAATGATCAAGCCACTCGTAGGTCTATCCAAGCGGTGAATAACACCAAGAAATACATCACCAGGTTTGTTATACTTCACCTTTATATAATCCTTGACATAATCTCCTAAGGGTTTATCACCCGTTTTATCACCCTGACTTATATCACCCGACTTCTTTCGAATTGCAATAATGTGATTGTCTTCATACAATATATCTTCCGCTCCTAACATAAAGATTAAAAGTACTTACTAATTGGGCATTTGTTTATTTTATCTAAATAAATAGAAAATCCAATAAGGCTTTCGTAATTTCATGGCCTGAGATGAAACTAACTAATATTAGACTGGAAGTAATGCAAACCATTGAGAAGTCAATGGGTGATTTGTTAGAAAAATACTTAATACCGGTAGAAGAAAATTGGCAACCATCCGACTTGCTTCCCGATTCTAGTAGCGACAGTTTTTTTGATGAGGTCGAAGAATTACAAGCCTTAGCCAAAGAAATGGACTATGATTTATTTGCCGTATTAATCGGTGATACAATAACGGAAGAAGCATTACCAACATACGAGGCTTGGCTTATGAGTGTAGAAGGTGTGGATCAAGAAGGGAATAATGGTTGGAGCCAATGGGTTAGAGCTTGGACCGCAGAAGAAAACCGTCATGGTGACTTACTCAATAAATATTTATATCTCAGTGGTCGTGTAAACATGCGCGAGATGGAAGTATCCACACAACACTTAATAAAAGATGGCTTTGATATAGGAACAGGACACGATCCATATAAAAACTTTATTTACACCTCCTTTCAAGAAATAGCAACCAATGTATCGCACAGAAGAGTAGCTAGTCTGGTAAAGAAAACCGGTAATACAAAACTGGCAAAAATGTGTGGTATAATCGCTGCAGATGAAGCAAGACATGCACGTGCATACAAAGAGTTCGTTAGACTTATATTAGAATTAGATCCGAGTGAAATGATGCTTGCCTTTGAAGATATGATGCGTAAGAAAATAGTTATGCCAGCTCATTTCATTAAAGAGACAGGTGGTGTTATTGGCGATTTATTCAAACACTTCTCAGACGCAGCACAACGAAAAATGGTGTACACATCACAAGATTATATTGATATCATGCAATCTTTATTAAACGATTGGAATATTGATAAAATAACTGGACTAACCGATGCAGCCGAAAAGGGTAGAGACTACCTGATGGCACTACCGGCAAGGCTTGAGCGCATATCACAAAGAATAGTAGTACCAGAGAAACAGTATGAGTTCAAATGGGTGGGTATGTAAATATCACTTTCTCCTTTTAATGTAATCTTAGCAGCTTTAACAATAATGCAGCATTCATCTCGTTATCTTCATAGAGAAACAAAACGTGATTAATATGAAAAATATATTTTCTATCCTAGCGATAGCAGTTTTAGCATTTACAATAACCTCTTGCCAAAAAGTTAGGACGACCAATGACATACTAACGGTAAATGAAACATATGAAGCACAGATAAATAATAATGCTTCTTATACTTTCCATCTACCAAATAATGAATTTGTAATTACTGAAGATGCCTTGAATGCAGAAATAAGTATTATTGATACAGAAAATAATATTTATAGTTACACCCCTACGGAAGGATTTGTTGGAAGCGAAGTAATAAAACTATCGACTATAAATAGCACAGGATTTTGCGGAACAGCAGATGTAAACAATACAAGATGCGGAAGTGATAAGCGCGAACAAAAGACGCTTTACTATTACACGATTAATCTAACGGTAAATAATGTTTCAAAATAAATTTATCGTTCGTAAATAATATTATAAGTTCAACTTCGGTTGAGCTTTTTTTATTCTTGATACAAAACTTGTAGCACAGATTGTCCAACAGCCTTCAATGTATTTTTGTTTATAATATCAATATCATCATCATGCGTATGATGGTAACTACCAAAATCATTATTAGCTTGTAAGTTTATAATATCAATAGTAGGTATACCCGTTTCTGCATTTACTACCGCATGATCATCTGTAATAGCGCCAGCTTGATCATAAACAAAATAGTTCGAGTAGCCCAATCGATTAGCAATATCCCAAACCTTACGCTGCACATCACCAGCATATTGTTGTGATATAGCCTCCAACGGAAAACGCGCGCCAACAGCACCTACCATATCCAAACATATACCGTAGTTGGCCTTATAATTAGGCATGTGCAAATGCTTAACCCAATGCTGTGTACCCAAACTATAACTTAGTGCGGTCCATTCTGTCTTACCCGCATCTTCGACATCTACAAACAAAAAATCTACACCAACATCTTTTAATTCCACGCCACCATTCTTTATCGCATTGGCCATTTCTAACATTACAGCCACACCACTTGCACCATCATCAGCCGCTAATATTGCTTCGTCTTGTCGTTCATCATCTTTATCTGCCCAAGGGCGCGAATCCCAATGTGCCAATATTAATACACGATAAAGCGCGTTGGGATTATAAGACCCAACAATATTTATACATTTATAAGTATTATTAGAAATAGGTTGCGTGACCGTAGTTCGTTGAACAAAAACAGTATCAACAGATTTACCAATTTCGTCTATAATAAATTGAGCACATTGTTCTTGCGCATTCGTTCCCGGCACACGCGGCCCAAAACTTAATTGTTTTTCAATTAACGCAAAAGCGTTATCCTCGTTAAAAGTTGGTGCCTTTTTAAAAGCAGCAGGAGCATTAATATCATTAGAAGGTTCATTCTCACAAGAAGTAAAACAACAGATAAAACCTATAGCTATAAAAATGAAAAAACTAATTCTTTGCATCTTACAAAAATACACCATGAAGGTGTACTTCATTTTGTTTTAATAATTTCTTATGCTTTGCATAAACTCCTTATGTAGTAATTATTGTATCTTGAGCAAAACAAACTAAAGTAATTATATTATGAATACACAAGAAGTAGCCCAACGATGGGCAGAATTATGCCGCCAAGGAGAATTTAAAACATGTTACGAAGAGTTGTACTCACCTCAATGTGTAAGTATAGAACCCAAAGGTGCAATGGTAGAACGAGCGGAAGGCTTAGAAGAAATGGCCGCAAAAGGAAAAAAATGGAATGACAACTTAAAAGAAGTACACAGTGCCGAAGTTGGAGAACCAATCGTTGCCGAAAACTTTTTTACAGCAAGACAAGCCATGGATATAACTTTCCAAGATGGCAATCGAGTAAACTTTGAAGAGATGAGTTTATACGAAGTACGTGATGGCAAAATTGTAATGGAGCAATTTTTCTATACTCCTCAGAAATAATATTGACATAATCACACACAAAAAAAGAGCGACTAGTTAGTCGCTCTTTTTGTTTTTATTTATTGAAAAAATTATCGACGGTTATCAGTAATATCTGCACGCTTGCGTAATACAACTGGGATAAGTTGATCTATACCATTCATGTATTGCATTTGTGCTTGCATTCTTTCTATCTGAGGAACACGTTGTGCTGTTTTAGTATTGTCTATAATATTTTTTACATTAATAAAGTATACACCTTGCTCACCAGCAATACCAGGACTTACTTTATTTACTAAATTTTTATTAGAAGCTGCAGCAGCCACCTTAGGCTCGTAACCCATTACGCCAGGAGCCAACATAGACATTGAGACAGAATCCGCAGTCTTAACTTCTGTTCCAAATAATTGTGCAATGGCAGCAAGATTGTTCTTTCCTTTTCCTTTAGCAGCAATTTGCTCTGCTTTTTTCTTCTTTAGTATTTGGCTTTCTATTTCTGTTCTGAATACATTTATATCACCCATTTCTCCTTTCTTTAATTTTGAAGTAACACGTGCTACAATACATTTGTCTTCGAAGGTTAGCGCGTTAGAAATATCTCCAACCTCTGCACTATATGCCCAACGTACTAACTCTTTAACACTACCTAAGCCTTGAATATTCATTTGACTTTTTGTAATTTTTTGAGCAATGCGCTTATCCATTCCCATTTTCTTGGCTTGATCTTTAAAGCTTGCTTCATCTTTGGCTGCGTCTTTAAATTTCTGTGCTTTTTGAATAGCCAGTTGTGTTGTCTTCTCGCTTGCTGTCATAGACTTGGCTATCGTTGCCAACTTCACATTGGCTTGGTAGTTTTTCTGGTCAGTAATTTTTATTAACTGAAAACCAGCTCTTGTTTTTACCTTTTTAATATCTCCGGTCTTGCCGCCAAATACTACTTCATTGGCTTCTTTCTCAATCATGCCTGGAACAATGTATCCAAGGTCACCACCTTTTTGTGCTGTGTTCTGATCATCAGATCGTGTAGCTGCAAGTTGAGCAAAACTAACTCCCGCGCTTAATTGTTGTCTAATACTATCAATTAATGCTTCAGCTTGTGTTTCATTTCTTTGGTCACTTATTCCAACAAAAATTCTTGAAATTCTAGCACTATCTGGCATTTGTTTTTTAGCAACTATCTTACTTAATTTATAAGCTTGATTATCATAATATGGCCCTACAATAGTTCCTACTGGAGCAGCAACTAAAGCTGCAGCGTTGGCATTCTTTAATGTGCTTATATTATAATAGTCTTCATCTACTAGCTCTTCAGAATTATCTCTTGCATATTCTATTGGATTTTCTGCCGCTGCAAATCCTTCTTGAACAGTATTTAAAAATCCTAAACTCTCAGCCGAGTCTGCTGGTGAAGGAATAATAGGAACACTTATGTATTCAAAACTAAGTGCATCATTTTCATTGGTATATACTTCTGCTCTTTTACTCATGAAAGATTTAATTTCTTCATCTGTCACTTTTAAAGTGCCATCAGCACTTGAATAAGGAACCATTACATAAGATATGTTGGACATCTTATTTTTTTGCGCGGCTAAATCATCTAAAATAAAAGTTGGTGTATATATACCGTTGCGAATCATTGCAGAGTATTTGCTTACTTGTCTATTTTTTGCTAAACCATCTTTAAACTTTCTCCATTGTTCTTTTTGTTTTAGATCTTTGCTTTGCGCCATTGAAGTTTCTGTTTCAATAACTCTTTGTGGGTTAAATAATCCTGTAGCTGGGTCTGTAAAATTTTGTCTGATTTCTTGTGCTGCAAATATTGGACTAGTCATAAGGTCTTGGAATTCTTTATCTCCAACTTCAATACCTAATGCATCCATTTCTTCTTTCAATAATTGCTCATTTACTAATTGGTTCCACACTTGAGATTGTAATCCTTCTCTTTCTTGGTCTGTAAGACTAGTCTTACCTGATGAGTTTTTAGTATATTCTTCTAAGTCTTGTAATCTTTGTTGGTACTCTTGGCTTTCTATTCGTTGACCATTTACCTCACCCGTAAGTGTTGGATCATCATTAAACATAGTAGATATTTTACTAGAAACTGAATCCATTAATAAGAAGGCTACTAAGGCTATTATTAATAAGACAGTTACAACTGTACTTCCTTTACCACGTAGTGTTTGAATTATTGACATATTATACACAAATTTAAGTCCACAAAAATAGGGATTTTCTATAGTATGAGCAATTATTTTTCCATTTCCTTCTGTTTATATCCTGTGTATTATTTCTGAACAAAAAAGAACAACTTCGAAGCATTTCTGACTTGCTCACAAATTGATCGCTTTTCCCAAAAATTATACCTGCTTTATTCTTTTCCTATGGGTAAATGATTGAGTAATACACAATATCCAATAATTGTTAATATAGGTATCGAAATCCTTTAATGGATTACATTCTATATTCTGAATAAAGATCAATTAGATGTGTATTATGTAGTAATTACATATTAATTTTTGTTAGTTCTGAAGGATAAATACGTTTATACACATATACACCCTTGTAATAGTAGTAATAGATTGATTCAAGAAAAAAAATTTACTAATATAATAGAAGTGGAAATTGGGATAAGTCCAAATTGCTTCCAAAATAAAATGACGGTCAATCTAACAATATGATATAAAGGACATTTATATTTGAATCCTATTAATTTTTTTCATGAAACAATTTATTACGATTTTTATTTTTATTTTAAGCTCATCAAGCGTTTATTCACAAGGTCGACTTTCTGGAGATTTAATGATGAATGTAAATTTCTTTCAGCGCGATTCAGCTATCGGTGCTGCTGGTAATCCATTATATGATAATTTTTTGAGTGGTGGAGAAGGCTGGTTAGGTCTAAGATATGCGGATAGTAAAGGTTTTGCCGCTACGGTACGTTTTGATGGATTTCAGAATTCTAACTTATTAAACCCTCAAGCGGCTTATACGGCGGCTGGTATTGGTATGTTTAATTTAACAAAAGAGTTCAATAAATTAGAAATAAGTGCGGGTCATATTTATGATCAGATTGGAACTGGTATATTGTTTAGAGCCTATGAGGATAGAGGACTACTCATTGATAATGCTTTATTTGGTTTAAAATTAAAATATCAGCTTTCGGATGCTGTTAAGGTAAAAGCATTTACAGGTCAGATAAAACAGCAGTTTACCAGATATAATCCTATTCTAAAAGGATTGAATATTGAAGGTGGTTACGGATTAGGTAAAGAAGGTTATATGACTTCTGGTATTGGTCTCTTAAATAGAACAATGGACCAACAAAGTATGGATGGTGTTGTATCTTCTATTAATGCCATGCCTGAAATTGACCGATTTGTACCTACCTATAATTCTTATGCAGCTACCGTTTATAATACCATGAATTTAGGAAACTTTACTTGGTATGTTGAGGGTGCTTATAAAACAGAAGAAGCCATATTTAATCAAATAACAAAGGAGTTGAAACAGAGTGATGGCAATGTATTATTTAGCACATTAGGTTATGCAATTAATAAGTTGGGATTAAATGCAACATTTAAACGAACAGAAAATTTTGTTCAAAGAACATCACCGAACGAAACATTTATTAATGGAATGTATAACTGGCAACCCATTGTTGCACCTATACGTGTACAACGATTAATATCGCGTTATAGCCCACAATCACAAGATATTAGCGAGTTAGCCTTAGGTCTAAATGCTTATATATCCCCAACCAAAGATTGGAATATTAACTTGAACTATACTTATATTAATACATTGGAAGGAACCAAGCTATACAGAGAATCTTATAATGATATTGAATATAGAGGTTTAGACAATTGGATTATTCACTTAGGTGTTCAAGTTATGGAATACAATCAAGAGATCTATCAAGATAAGCCTGGGTATCCCTTATTTACATCGGTCACACCATTTACTGAGGTTATTTATAAAATTGATAAGAAACACTCTATGCGTTTTGAAGGGCAATGGATGAACGCTACGGAAGATTATGGTGCTTGGTTATTTGGATTATTAGAATATAATATTAGTCCTAAATGGGCATTTGCAGTCACTGATATGTTTAACTACGCACCAAGTGGTAAACTGGGCGAAGGCTTAGAACCAACACATTATCCCAATGTATTTGTAGCATATACCAAAGATGCGCATCGCTTTACTGCCCAATATGTTAAGCAAGTCGAAGGGATTAATTGTACAGGAGGCGTGTGTCGTTATGAGCCAGCCTTTAGTGGTTTTAAAATAGGAGTAACGAGTAGTTTCTAATTGTAAATTAATTTTGACACTGTAATTTATTTAAATTTTAATGTTTACTTTCGAACAATATATGGTTAAAAAGTTAGTATTAAATTTGTTTTTTGTTTGTATTTCACTCTCAATGTTTTCACAAGAAAGTCAAGTTATTGAGATTAAAAAACAAATAGATGGTTTAGATAAATTAAAAACAGCTGGAATGGGTTCTGGTTTAATAGGATGTTTTTGGTATTATCAACACCCAGAAATTTTTAATGGTATTTCTCTTATAGATGAGAATACTGGAAACCAATCAAACTTTATTATAACAAATGTTGTTGATGGAAGTATTATAAGAGGTAAACAATTTGTAGGCATTTCTTTTATACCAATTCAATCTATAATTTATATGAATAATAACAATCTACCCAAGCTTGAAAACTTTGACTTAGTTGGCAATCTGAAGGAAATAAATGGAATTAAGAAGCAATTAATATTTATTAACTCACAAACAAAACAATTCTTGTATGGACCTAACCTTTGGACATCAAGTGCTAATAAAATAGAGTATGATTTTATTCACGAGGAGTTAATAGCCGATCAAGTAACTCCCTTAAATCCACAATGGACAGGAAGTGCTGTAGCTGTTAATATTTACGATGGATCTTCTTATTTTTCTAATGAGTGGATGGTTGGTCAACCCAATGATTGGCAAATTTCACCACAGAGAGGTTTTAATATTAATGATAATACATCGTGTAATTATAACCCTGTTCAACCATTAATAAGAATAATGTTAAACTGGATTCCAAATCACTATACTTCAACTAATTTTGGAACCGATGGAAGAGATATTAATGTTTCTTGGTACAGTAATAATTATATTGGTGGGTCTAACGCTTTTATAACAACACCAACAAACAGTCAGGATCAAATAGAATTAGTAGAGACTAGAATTTCATTTGAGGATAATGATGAGGACTTATGCGATAGACCTGAGGATTTAAAATATTTTATAAGTTTTGGAGAAAAAGGAATTTTAAATTTAGGCCAATCAAAGTTTTTTATCGGTTTTGACCCTTCAACTTCGCAGCCTTCACAAGTTATTCTTGTTGAACGTTTTTTAGAGGATATGACACATAGAAAATAAACATTATGAAAAATACCAAAATACTCACCATTTCAATTGCTTTAATAACTTTGTTTTTTATAGCTTGTAAAGAACAAACGCCCCCAGGTTTAGATTTGGGTCAAGGAGCTTTGGTTGAGGATTCGACTTACTTCGCAGGAATAGAAAATCCGCAAGAAAAATTGACGCTGGTTGAAGAGGTTACAGGGGTTGGGTGCACCAATTGCCCAGGTGGTGCTCGGTTAATAAAGTCCATAAGTCAGCAGAATAATAACAGAACTATTGTAGTTGCAATTCATGCAACAGGTTTTGCCCAGCCATATCCACAAAGCCAATATGACTTTAGAACAGAAGACGGAACAGCTATAGTAAATAGTTTAGGACAACCGGGTTTGCCTGCAGCAGCCATTGATAGATTGCCAAATACTCAAGGCGTTATTTTTAGACCAAAGGCGGATTGGAGCGGATTAATAAGCGATCAAATAACTAATAAAACTACTCCTGTAAATATTCACCTAGAAAGCCAATATATCCAGGATGGAAATGAATGCATCGTAACTATTAAATCAGCCTTTACAGAAGATGTAAATGAAGATTTAACACTAACATTATATGTATTAGAGGACAGTATTATTGATTATCAGTTAGATGGAGAAGCTGCAATGGAGGATGTGTTAGACTATAAACACGATCACGTATTTAGAGATTGTATTACGAATATATTAGGTACACCTTTAAACTTTGGAGAAAAGAAGGCGGGTAATGTATTACAAAAAAGGATCTCTTTTAATCCAAAAATAGATGGCGACAATAGCTGGAACTTAGATAAGTGTCACATAGTAGCATTTGTAAGTCGCACAGGTGTAAGTCGCGAGATTATACATGCCGAAGAAATAAAATTAAAATAATGAATCTGAGCCTGTTGGCTAGAATTTTTAAAGCGTTTCATGAGTACATAATATTTTGTGCACTTACGATTGGTTGAAATTAATTAAGTTTTTATTTCCTGGCAAAGCTCAATCAACACACCGTTTGTTTTTTTTGGGTGTAAGAAGCATACCAATTTATTATCTGCTCCTTTTTTAGGTTTTTCATTTAAAAGAACAAAACCTTCTGCAACAAGTCGTTTCATTTCGGCTTCAATATCCGTAACATCAAAAGCAATATGATGGATGCCCTCGCCGCGCTTGCTAATAAATTTGTTTATAACTCCTCTTGAAGCTTCATTATCTAGGTCGGCTACTAGTTCAATTTTGTTGTCGCCCGTATTAAAGAAAGCGGTATTGACCTGCTCGCTTTCAACAGATTCTGTTTTATAGCAATTGGTATTTAATAGTTTTTCAAATAGCGGGATGCTTATATCTAGTGACTTTACGGCAATGCCTATGTGTTCTATTTTATTCATTTAATAAAGTGAAATTAGTAAAGTAGAAATAAACACCCACAGAAAAAACGCATATAAAATTTAATAATATTAAAACCTTTGCTTAGTAAGTCATAAACATTTGTGGATAAGTTTTGGCATTATCTTTGATGCTGTACAAATGAAATAAAAAGTTAATATGAAATAAGAAGTTAATATGAAAAAACTACTACTATTTGTGATCATATACCTTGTAACATGGCTAACAACATCGCAAGCACAAACAATCTCATACCCCTCAGCTTCTCAGAACTTAACGGTATGCAGTGGCGAAAGCCTACTGACTGCTCAGGTCACTGGTGCTACGCCCACAGAAACCTTATCTATTCAATTGCCTCCTGGTGTTGAGTATGTTGCTAGTTCATTTGCCGTTACGGCAGGTACTGCTATAGCTGTAGAGGGAGGAACACCCAATGCACCTACATTTGCATTGACCATGGTTTCAACACCATTTACATTTACAATTGCTAGAAAGGCTACATGCGCATCTTATACCCATGCTCTAGGTGCAGGAACATTTAAGGACGCTATTACTATAGGAGCAACAACAGAAAATGACCCATTAGTAAATTTTTATCAGGTTAGTTACCCAACAATTACAGTTGCCCAACCGCCTCCGCTAAATAATGTGGCATTTGGCAGCACACATACAAGAAATTTTACGTTTCAAAATAATGGTCAAGGTTGCTTGGATACTGCCTATTTAGAAATAGACTTTGGCCCTGCGGAAACTACTCCTAATGGAAACATAACAGCCGATGGGTTAGTCTTTGCGCCAGACCCTATATTATCATCAGGTTCAATTTATGTATACAAAATTTTTGGTACACCAACTTTTGCTGGTGGTTTATGTGATACAGATCCACCCATTAGTGTTTCTCAACCTATAACTGTTAATGGTTGTTCTCAAAACCCAACTGCTTATCAAGTAGGCTGGGGTTGTGATTACTCTAGTCAATGCCAAACCGCAACAAGTAATGGTAATATTACAGTACAAGTAACCATACCAAACTTAACGGCTGTGGTTACCCCTAGCTATTCTTCTAGTCAAAATTGTGCGGGTAGTCCATATGCAACGATTACAGCCGTGGTAACCAATACTGGAAACGGTGGTGCAACTAATGTAGGTATGGTTATTGGAAATTTTCAAAATAATAATACTACAAGAAACTATCCTTATGTAGTAGATACAGCATCTATTCAAGTTGATGCGGTGCATCCTGATGGTGTTTCAGTTGCTTCTAATGGAACTAAATTGAAGCAAAGTTTGAATACAGCTTGCTCTGTTGGTTTACCTTCTACGGCAATTGTAAATCCGAGTACACCTATTAGTATACCAGTCAATGGTTCTATAACGGTTACCTGGGATGTAAATATATGTCCTGGAGGAGGTTGTGATGATGCTTTTGGTACGGTCCAAGAAATGGGCTTGGAGTTGAACTATACAACAGAGTGTGGTGTGGCTGGTACCAAAGCGGCTCAAGGCATAAGTAATTTTGGTATTAAAAACGAGGTCAAAAATGTTATTAGTCAAGTACCTGCTCAAGTTATAGGTGGGTCTTGTTTTAGTTTAAAAATTGATTTAGATTCTGACTTATCACCTAGTCCAAATGAAAGTTATATGGAAGTTACTATTCCCTTGCCAGTGGGTATGAGTGTAAATAATTTGGCAACAGATATAACAGAAAATTTAGCAGGTAATCAAATGCATACAGGCTATCCAAAGCAAGTTGGCCAAGATATAATAGCACGTTTTACACCAGGGAGTGTAAACCAATTATCGGTTTTACTTTGCACAAGTACAGCAGCTTGTGGTCTTCAAAACATAGCAGTTGATATTGTGCAAGCCATTGATTCAAGTTGTGCACCAAATGAACTGAAAACAAGAAAATGTATTAGCATCCCTTTTGATGTAGTTTGTCCTGGGCCTTGTGCATCGGGTGGCGTTGTTCCTGTGGATTGGAGCTTTGCAAGATCATCTTATGGCTTACCAGATAATAATCAAAATGGTGTTCCTGAAACAACAGGTTCTGTTGACTTAACTAAAATTGACGTAAATCGATATCAAGCAGGTGATACCTTGCGTTCATATTATAAAGGTTATGTTAGAGACCAAACCAGTCCTGGCACAATAACCAATTGGAATAATATTTTAGCCGAATGGAAGTTCGCTAGTAGTACATGGCGTGGTGCTTATGCAAATGTTACGATACAAAGAGGTGCTACAACTTATATAGCAACCGCTGTTCCTATTACGGCTATCACACCGGGAAGTAGTTTTATTTGTAATTGGGCATCAGCCACTTTTACTCCGGCGCTTCCTGCAACTTATATTCAAGATGACAGTGTTACGGTTGAAGCATTTTTAATTTGGTCGCCCGCTGTTCAATCTCATATTCCTATTCCTACAGGTAGTTCAGTTTTAGAAAATGTATTAGGAGAAGGCCCAGTAACTTCAGATGCCGAAACGCCTCAAGTTGATATTTTGACGCATACAGTTTACGCTGCTCAAACAGTACCTGCATCTGAAGTTGTAAATCAAACAACTGGTTTTACGTGTTTCATACCAGATTACAATGTCAATCTTTTAGGCGATCGATCAATGGTAAGAGCCAATATTGATTTACCCGGATCAGCATCTGGCTGTGGAGACAAAACGGTTGGTTGGAGATCATACGCTCGTCGTTTAGGAGGCTATCATAAGCAACAGTATTTCCTTTTTGAATTTAGACCCATGCGCAAGCAAGATTCTGTAGTAGTAACTATACCAGCTGGTTGGGAATATGCTGGCTTAGCAACAACTGTAAATAGTAAATGGAGAAGAACACGAAAGAAAGGTTCATCAATAAATCAGAATATCAATACATCTATTACTACTACCGTAACTGGGAATAGTACAACAGGCACTAAAGTTAAATGGGATCTCAAAAATGCTTATGATAACAACATCATGGCGGAAAGTACGGAGGGCAGTCAATTAGAACAACGTTTTATACTTAGACCTAGTTGTTCATCACCTGCAACAGTAGATATTACCGTGGAAGAGTATGGTTTCTGGTCACATTACCCAGATACTGCAGGTAATCCAAGACCTTATTATACCAGAGATGTAAGAGCATTAAATTATAGCGGAGTAAATAAACCTGATGTAGTGATAACGAATAATTCAGGGGTTGTACAAGCAACATCAATAAATGAAAATTATTGGGACGTTCAACTTACAGGAGGTAATACAAATAATGCTCCAAATGTGTGGCTAGCTATTGAAGAATTAGCAAGTTCTAACCTCACGGTAAATAGAGTAGAACATCCTATTGGAACAACTATTACAGCATCAAATAATTATGGAACGGGTAAAAATTTATATCAAATTAATGCAGCTGGTTTAAGCAATCCAAGTTTTGAGGTAGTGCGTATATATTTCTCTAAAGGCGACTGTGCTGCGGAGACTTTAAAAGTAAGAGCAGGTTGGGATTGTGATCAATTTCCAACAAATGCGGATAGTGCCTGTGCATCCAATGACATAACTCTAACTACGACATCTGCATCAAGTGAAATCCAATTGTTTAAAACGCAGGAACCGGTGCTTGGTTCTACGGTGGATATTTGCCAGCCGATAAATTATGAATTAAGATTGCGCAGCACACAAAATGGAGATATAGATAATCCAATACTAAATATTATACCACCTCCAGGAATGCAAATTGTTGCTAATATTTTTACGTATAGTTACCCTGGAAATAATAATCCAGAAACATTTACAGTTCCATTAGTTAGTGGAAGTCATGCTTTGAATTTAGAAGACCACACACTTATTGATACAACGGGTATACCTGGTGTAAATAATGCTAGTAATACAAATCAACGAACTGCTTATATCTCTTATCAGTTAGAAGTGTCATCATGTAATTTTGTAAGTGGATCAACTGCTCAGTTTGAAGCCAAGGCTAATGGAATATGCGGCAATCCAGCAACGGGAGATGGTCTCATTGTAAATGCAAATCCAGTTCGAGCTACGCCGCAAGCGCCTACTCCAAGTTTGGGTGGTACACTTACAGCTAATACTAATTTTGTTAGTTGTAGCACACCAACTATTGTAACATCAACATTAAGTTCATCAGATGGTGCAACCTATGTAGGAGACAGTATTTTTTATTATATCCCGTCACCATTACAAATTAGGCCTGGAAGTTTTATTGTGAATAGCGGAGTTGTGTCAAGCTCAACGGTTGGAACCAATCAAATTAAATTAGAACTTCCAGCCAATGCAAGTAATGCACCAAGCATAAGTTTTGAAGTAGAGAGTACGCAGGCAACTTTATGTGATACAACATATTTTGATGTTCAGTCTGAAGTGTTTCGTTCTGTTGGCATTGATTGTCCAGTGACCTTTGGTAACTGTCAATTTGCTGAAAAATTTGATGCTGACACTATTGATTTTCAAGTCAAAAAACCAAACTTAAATTCTCAGAATTTTACACATAACCAATTGGGTAATACCATTACTTACAGTATGGATATTAATAATAGTGGTAATGATGATGCAACCGCTGGAGATTACTTAGTAAATATCTATTGTGGAGATACAACTGGTGCTTTACTACACTCATTTATTAATAGTCAAGTCAATGCGAGTGCAATGGTTGTTCATGCAGGTAGCTTTACTTACAGTGCTATTGATTGTCCTAATGGAACAGCTAGCTTATATGTGCAAATACAGGATACAACAACAGCCGGTGCTAATGCTTGTATTTGTTCTAAGGAGGGCGGTGTTGCTTCTATAGGAACTCCATTGCCAGTGCAGTTAGTTTCATTCGACGGATTGGCACAAGCCGATGGTTCTAATAAATTATATTGGACAGTAGCTCAAGAGATTAATCTTGCGCAATACGAATTGCAAAGAGCTAATGAGCAAAATGAGTATGAGACAGTAACTACAGTTCAGCCTAAAGAAGGTACAGGTAGAAAAGAATATGTAGCTTATGATAAAGCCCCAACTGGAAAAGATTACTATCGATTGAGAATGATTGATTTTGATAATAAGGTTTCTTATTCGGAAGTAGTTACAATATCAAACGACAACATTAATCAACAAATAAGCTTGTACCCTAACCCTACTAATGATGTAGTTAATATCAAATTTATCTCAAGTAGAGATTATGATGATATTGAAATTCAGATTATGGATGCAGTGGGTAAGGTGATTAATAATTATAATAAATCGTCTAGCATGGGTACAAATGTTTATCCTATCTCAGTGAAGCAACTAGCTTCTGGAACGTACTTTATTAGAGTTGTAATCAATGACAATATGCTTCAGCAATTGAAGTTTACAAAAATTAATTAACCTCTATATTTTTTAAGCATTGAATAGGCTGCACATTGTGCAGCCTATTCTGTTTATAGTACTAAGAAATTAACTATTATAATCCCAATGCTATCAAGCTTTTTAGAAATACCTTTGTTGGGCAAAAATAAAATCATGGAGTTACCAATATATTTAGACAACAACGCAACAACACCTTGTGACCCAAGAGTTGTAGAGGCAATGGTTCCTTACTTTACCAACAATTTTGGCAACGCAGCTAGCCGTAACCATAGTTTTGGTTGGCAAGCTGAGGAAGCTGTAGATTATGCTCGTGAGCAAGTAGCCGCATTAATTGGTGCAAGTCCTAAAGAGATAATTTTTACTTCAGGTGCAACTGAAGGTGATAACTTAGCGCTAAAAGGAGTTGCAGAAATGTACGCTCAAAAGGGTAATCATTTTATTACTACAACTATTGAGCATAAAGCAGTACTAGATACTTGCAATGTGTTAGAGAAAGAAGGTTGTGATGTTACTTACCTTGAAGTGCAGCGCGATGGTATGATTGATTTAGATGCATTGGAAAAAGCCATTACACCTAAAACGGTGTGTATAGCAATCATGTATGCCAATAATGAAATTGGAACGGTTAATCCGATGAAAGAAATTTCGGCTATTGCAAGAAAGCATGGTGTATTATTGATGAGTGATGCAGTACAGGCAGTAGGAAAAATTCCCGTGGATGTAAATGAAGATGGTATTGATCTGATGGCATTTACAGCACATAAAATGTACGGTCCTAAAGGAGTTGGCGCATTGTATGTACGTCGTAAAAACCCGCGTGTAAAAGTTACTGCGCAAATGGATGGCGGTGGCCACGAAAGAGGCATGCGTTCTGGCACATTAAATGTTCCTGGTATCGTAGGTTTTGGTAAGGCTGCAGAACTATGTCGCTTAGAAATGGAAAAAGATGCTAAGCACGCACGTGTTTTAAGAGATAAATTAGAAAATGCCTTAATGGGTATTGAAGAAGCTTACTTAAATGGACATAAAGAAAATCGCTTACCGCATGTAACAAATATTTCGTTTAAGCATGTAGAAGGCGAAGGTCTACTAATGGGTGTAAATAAAGATATTGCTATTAGTTCTGGTAGTGCTTGTACATCAGCTTCATTAGAAGCATCGTATGTATTACGTGCATTGGGATTAGGCGATGATTTAGCGCACAGTTCATTACGATTTGGTTTAAGCCGCTTTAGTAAAGAGGAAGAAATTGATCATGCTGTAGAGCTGGTTTCTAAAACAGTACATAAACTTAGAGACATGAGCCCATTATGGGAAATGTATAAAGACGGCATTGATTTAGATACAATTGAGTGGGCTGAACATTAGATTGCAGGAAAATAGAACAACAAAAAAGCCTCGATATTATTCGAGGCTTTTTTATGCGCTAACGTTTTGCATTAAAGTCTCGTCTATACTATTGAATCACAAATAATATTTTATGAAATTAGTAAAAAACATCGCTATAGTAGCTCTAATAAGCGTAATCAGTATTGGAGTGACATCTTGTAATAAAATCAATGATAGCCTCAATGTACAGACAACATCAACCGATGATTTGTTTGAACTTTTAAAAGATGCACCTCAAACATTTAGCGGCCAAGCAGGAGGGAATTGGACCATTATTGGTCAGAAAGGAACGCGCATACATTTTAACCCACAATCATTTAAAGATGCTGCAGGCAACTACGTAACAAGTGGTACCATTGATATTGAACTAATAGAAACACCCAAGGCCAAAGACATGTTGTTAAATAAAACAATTACAATGACTGGTAGTAATTTATTACAAAGCGGTGGTTCCATTCATATTAAGGCTACACAGAATGGTCAGGAATTAGTGGCTGGTCGTTATGGAATAGATTTTATTCAAGATGCACCTTCGGCAGATGATATGAGCATATTTCAAGGAGTTACGGATCAGACAACTGGCTTTACTTCTTGGTTCGATGGCGCTACAAATACACAACAAGGAACAAGGCAAGACTCAATAGGTAGTTTCTTTCAGTTTGATAGTGTCAATAATTTTAACTGGATAAATTGTGATCGGTTTTATTATGATCCCGGTCCTAAAACCAATATTACAATTAATATAAATGGTGCTACTTTTTTACCGAATGGAGTAATCACATTCATTATTTTCCCGGAGATCAATGGTGTAACCAATATGTATCCTTCAAGCACTACAAACTTTTCTACCGTTAACTTAGGAGGTTCTTACCGTGCACCCGTTGGTATCAAGGCGCACTTTGTAACTTTAGGAAAAGTAGGTAATGATTACTATTATGGATCGAGCACTAATCAAACAATTAATAATGCTCACACCGGTAGTGTAACCGTGAGCAAAATGACTGCTGCACAAATTGAACAAGCGATTAAAAATTTATACTAGAAAAATTATTTGATGAATAAAAAGGGGTACGCATTGCGTACCCCTTTTTTTAAATGTGTGTTTATATTATTGTGTTACTACAATCAGTTCTTGTTGTGCAATATTATTAGCTTGAATAGATAAAATATAGTGACCCGCTAATAAATTAGTTGTAATAGGTAGTTGGTTTATTCCTTTTATAATAGACCAATGGGTACTTAATACTAACTGTCCGTTTAGACTATATATTTCTACTTTGGCAACATCTTTAATTGAACTTTCTAATTCAATATTTACTGTTTGATTAGTGATTGGGTTTGGATAAATGTTAGCTTTAAAATTGCCCGCTTTAGTAACATCTACTTGAGCAATATTAGAGAAAGTATATTTTTCATCAATATCTACTTGCTTAATTCTGTAGTAGTTTATACCATTAACTGCTGTTGCGTCACGATAAGAATAATCTAGTGTAAGGTTAGATTCTAATTGTCCTCTTTCGAAACCAATTGTTTTAAAATGTACACCATCAGTTCCGCGTTGTATTTCAAAACCTGCATTATTTTTTTCAGTATAAGTAGTCCAATCTATACGCACATCATTTTCTAACAGTGTTGCACTTACTGGCGACATATCAACAGGAGCCGGTATGGCTGCTGTTCCATAAATAGTAATATTGTCTAGCGCCATTTCATCTCTGCTGCCACTACCTGAGGGCGTTCCGTCTTGTATTAAAAAACGCAGGTAAATAAAACCACCATTTGGTACGCTAATATTTGAACTAAAGTTAGGCGAACTTACCAAGCTCCATGCAGGAGCAGCATCAGCCGTTTCAGGGCTGCTATAACTATTTAATACAGCGCCAAATGTTGGTGTAGCAACATCAGTAGTTAAGAAAGCTTCAATTTGAGTAGACCTTCCTTGATCATTGTATTGATAAATATCATAACCTACCGTAAAGTTATCCAAGGTTACACCTGAGTTATTCTGAAAGCGAAAGATGATATGACCATCATCTCCAGAGCCATCGCCCCAACGAGATCCAGAACCTTGAAAGCCTAAGGCTACACTTGTTCCAGTATTAAAGGCATATATACCACTGCTCGTTACTGAGCCAGCAGAAGCTCCTTGCATTGAGGCAAAAGATGCACTTGTACCTCCTGCACCGAAAGCAATGTTTTGATCTTCGCCAGTGCCACTTATATTATCTCTAATATATACGCCATTCATATCTAATTCTCCAGCAGCCGGTGTTGCCGATATTTGTAGTCCGCCAAAGGTTCCATTTAATATTCCTGCAGTAGAACCATCAAAGTTTATGGCAACAGCTCCAGCGGGACCAGCTGCAGACAAACTGCCTTGAGCATTAGCCAATACAACGAGGCACATGAATAAAATAAGGGTGTAAAGTTTTTTCATTTGAGTATAATTATAATTACAAAAATATAAATTTCTGCCGAAGCATTGCAAGCATATTGATAGATAACATTAAAATAAAGCTATTTTTGCAACTCAGATGTTAGATAAGTTAGAAGCAATTAATGCAAAGTTTACCGATATTGGTGTCTCGCTAACCAACCCAGATGTGGTTAGCGATCAGAAAAAGTATATGAACCTAAGTAAGGAGTATCGTAAACTGGAAAAAATAGTAGTTAAATATAATGCTTATAAAAAGTGTTTAGATAGTCATGAGTTTGCCAAGGAAGTTTTGGCCGAGGAGCAAGATGCCGAATTGCGCGAAATGGCCAAAGCAGATATAATAACGTTAGAAGAAGAAAAGGCAGAGTTGGAAGAAACCATTCAGCAAATGCTTATTCCTAAAGACCCTCAGGATGAGAAAAATGTAATGCTCGAAATAAGAGCAGGAGCTGGAGGAGATGAAGCAAGTATTTTTGCAGGGGACCTAGTACGTATGTATAGTAAGTTTTGTGAGAAGCAAGGTTGGAAAGTGGCTTTAATATCTGCCAATAATGGAACGAGTGGAGGCTTTAAAGAAGCCGTATTAAAAATTGAAGGTGACGATGTATACGGAACCTTGAAATACGAAAGTGGCGTACACCGTGTACAACGTGTACCAGCAACCGAAACCCAAGGTCGTGTGCATACATCAGCAGCAACAGTAGCGGCCATGCCTGAGGCAGATGAAGTAGATTTTGAATTAAAAGATAGTGATGTAAAAATGGAAACCTCACGCTCAGGTGGTGCAGGAGGACAGAATGTAAATAAGGTAGAAACTAAAGTACAATTAACGCATGGGCCTACAGGCGTTGTGGTGGTATGTTCTATAGAACGAACGCAGCTCGGTAATAGATTGCGCGCCATGGAAATGTTACGTTCTAAATTATACGAAGAGGAAGTACGTAAGCATGAAGATGCTATTGCAAGCAAGCGTAAAACCTTGGTTAGCTCAGGAGATCGCTCCGCGAAAATTAGAACCTACAATTATCCTCAGGGGCGCATTACCGATCATAGAATAAGTAAGACCATGTATAACTTAGATGATTTTATTAATGGCGATATTCAAGAAATGATAGACGCCTTAATGTTTGCCGAGAACGCCGAGAAAATGAAAGCTGGGGAGACGGCTTAAGGATTGAATAGATACCCTTTTATTGATCTACCCAACGTTTTACATTACTACTTGGTCTTCTTTTCTTCTTTCGTTGGATGTATTCTTTGAGCTTAGTAGCATCGGCTGCATTGGGTTGTAATCGTATATATTCTTCCAGACAAGCAAACATTCTATCTGTTTCTTCAAACGTCAATCCGCTTGTTTTTAATAGATTGGAATAGCATGTTCCAATGAACCAATTGGCCGAAAAATATTGCCCGCCTTTTTTATCTAACAAAGGCATTACACGTTCGAATTGTTTGATAGCTTCTTGATCATCCGCCGCATAAAAATATCCGATACCGCTGTACCATAGTGCGCCTATATTTTTATTGTCCTCTTTAAGAATTTTATAAAGTATGCTTTGTGCATCTTCATATTTTTTTTGTTCAATTAAGGTCAACGCAAGTTGTGACTGATATATTAAATTATTCGGTTCTGATTTTATACCGTCACGGAATGTCTTTTCCGCTTTGGACCATTCTCCATTATTCAGATAGCTATTGCCTTGATCTAAATAGTTCGTTTGTCCTAAACTGCTAAGAGCAATAAGACTGAATAAAAAAGTAACGAGTAGTATGGGCATGTATTGTAGTTTAATATTTAGAAACAATAAATGCTTTTAGCTTTCCTTTCTTTTGTAGGGAGATTAAATTTTCTACTTCTTTATTTTTACCCAGTGCTTTTTTATTCTTTTTGTAGAAGGCAATTGTTCTTTCTACGCCTCTTTGCGCACATTGCAAATTGTCTTTTGAATAATTATTTTCCAGACTATACTTTGTCCAACCGCACATAAAAGCAACCATACAATCAGCACATTCTAATGGAACAAGATCTGCAACTATGCCGATTGATACTGAAGGTGTGCCACTCATCCATTGAACAAGAAATGCATTTACCTCTTTGCGTTTTGCTTCGTTTTTTTCCATGGGTTCGTTTTGAAGCCAATCGATACTTTGTAATACGAGTGGTTCTAACTTTTTATAATCGGCTTCGGTCTTAAGTTCTAGATTTTGAGGGATGTCCAGATCTTGTGCTACACTATTCATTCCAATAAATAGTAGTGCGATTAATGTCAATAAATTTTTCATGCCTTTAATTTTTAAATGTTCGAGTTGTACTCTTCCTCTAAAGTAATAATTATTATTTAATACTTTGGTGCCAATTTGTAAATATTGAGCACGGCAAGCATCAAGTTTTTCCTTTTGATAAAAGATAATTAAATTTATAACATGAATAATAGCAACACAATGTTTAAGATATTATTGATAAGTTTCTCTTTAATCCTAATAACTTTCTCGGCATGTAAAAAAAATGAGGTAAATAATAATGCCGATGCGGAAGGCTATAGAACCATCACGCAAGCGTCCGACACCCGAGAGTATATTGTTCATGTTCCTACATCTTATGACGCTAATACAGCAACACCCCTAGTAATAAACTATCATGGATTTGGCGGGAACGCTGCCAATTTTATGACAGAAGTTGGAGCGTTCAATACAGTTGCCAATAATAATAATTTTATTGTGGCATATCCGCAAGGTGTGGAACGAACCAAAGGTGGTGCTGAGTGGGACCCTGGCGATAACGGAAATCAAAGTATCCAAGACAATGATGTGTATTTTACGAAGCAGCTAATAGCCAACATTAGCCAAGAGTTTAATATAGACCCCAATAAAATATACGCAACGGGTTATTCTAATGGCGGTATGATGGCCTATGGTCTAGCCTGTGCCCAAGCCGATCAAATTGCCGCCGTTGGTATCATGTCGGGTACTATGTTACAAGGGACATGCAATACCAATAATTACACATCTGTAATTCATTTTCATGGAGCGGATGATGATGTATTACCTTATAATGGCAATCAGGATTTTGAGGCAATACCCGATGTCGTAAACTTTTGGTTGAATCATAATAATATTCCTGCTGCTAGTTTAGTAAGTGCTCAACTAGATGCTGGCGATGTACAAAAAGATGTTTATACCGGCGGTAATGACAATACCGATTATCATTTATACAAAATGAATAAAGGACGCCATGTTTGGTTTAATGAAACAATCGATGGTAAAAATTCTAATCAAATCCTGTGGGAATTTTTATCGGCTTATAGTTTGTTGGATTAGTTGTTGTTGGTGACAAGACGAGCCTGGGCATCCATTACTAGTACTGCTGAGAATGAAAGAAGGCTTTAAAGCTTTGGGCAAATCCAAAATGAAATATCCCCAAGCCGTAAATAAATATCATTACTAATAATGGAATTTTATTAGCACAGTCGCCTGGAACAGCCAACCCAAACAGCGCACCTAATAAGGCTAAGGAGAATAGTATAATAGCAAGAATACGCGCCCAATTTTTACCGTAATAAATGGCAAATAGCAACCCTAGAGTAAAAGCAAAACGAACAATCTGCTGCACTAGCTTTTTAGTTTCTATGCTGTCCTGAGCTGAATGGTACAAGTAAATTGTAGTTAAGGATACAAGCAAAATACTTATAGAAAGTAGAATGGTTCTTTTTTTACCTGTTTGAATTAGTTCGTCCATTTCGTAATCTAAAATACAACATCAATGGGAGATATTTAGGTGTAGGTACAAACTACACCTAGCATGTGCAAACTAAATAAATGTTGTAAAGTTATGATGCATTTAGTTTAGCTATTCTTGAAAAGATAGCATTGAGTTTGTCGAAATCTTCTTTGTTATACTCTTTCAAAGAAGCTAAGTGATTATTAAGTTCAGTTTTCATGATATCTTCATCAACTTTCAACTTAATAATTTGATTGTATTCCAGGTTGTATTTTTCTTTATACTTTTCAAAATATTTTGAAGATAATATTTTGAATTTTTCATAAACAACAGTAATCTCTTCTTTTGAAACCTCTTTTAGAAAATTTTGTTTTGAAATGTTTTTTTCTTTTAGGTAGTATCCGATAAAATTGAGCAGGTAATATGGCGCTGGCGACCTTCTATCTTCACTATCTCGCTTGTCAACTTCAGATTTTTTATAAAGAATAACTAGCTTTGCCATACTTTCAATGGTAAAAATATCTCCAATGGTCATTGAGAAGTTTTGATAATATTCTTTGCTGCTAGGTTTTAATAGGTGTGTCTTTTTTGTAAATGCAAAGTGCGCGTCTTTTTCAAATGCTCCTATAATTTGTAATAATGTTTCAAGAGGCATTTGAATGCTGCTCAGATTTTTGAATTCAAGAAACCCCTCTTCAACATTTTTCCTTGCAATCCCTAAAAGGACACCAAGTTCTTTTACGTCCTTATAAATGGATTTATTTTGAAATTTATCACTTTGTTTAACAGCAAGTAAGAAACCAAAGTCTTTGATCTTTTCCTGTATCTTAAAAAACGGTTTTAATGTCGCACCAAAAACTTTGTAATTAATTGAGTTTTGACTGTTTGTATACTTAACAATATCTCTATAAAAATTAGAGCTCTTATTCTTTAGAACAAGAATCTTAACCATGACATAAACATCATTAAACTTTATGGAAACATCAGATTCTGCCTTTAAAACTTCTGCAATTGAATTAACAGTTTGACACCCATTAACAATTTGTGGGTTTGTTATTTCAACTTTTCTTGATTCTGCTTTGGCCTTGTCACAAATAATTGTAATGCCATTATTGTAATAGAAAAAATTTCCGCGCTCATCTTCATTCTTAAGAGTAGTGATTATGCCCTTATTAATTCCACTAGTGCCTCCGAGATATTCCCTTATGTTTTCCTCAAATAAGGGGTATTTTTTTTGTTGGGCCTCTTTCCATAAACTGTAAACGTCAGTAATTTTTGCCATTACATAATATGCTTCAGACATGTTGGGAAGACTATATTCTTCGGGTCTTATTGCAAGGTAAGTTCCTTTATTTTTTACTGCTAGTTTCGTTTTTAGAGTATTGTTTTCTTTGAATGATTTGCCAAAATATTTTTCTTTTATGTCTTTTAAATAAAAGATATCAGCAAAATAGTGATCGCTATTGTGGTCTTTGATAATAGAATCTAAGTCTTCAGAATTATGATTATTAGTCACAAAAAAGTGTAGAAATATTTTGTATTCAGAATCTTTATTGGCTAGATCATATATTTTTTGAAGTTCAGGACTTCTTTTATAATTGCCTTCATTAAGTTTGGCTAGAGGTCTTGTCAGAAAGTCAGATAATTCTTTAGAGTTTAATTTATTTTCATCAGAATAATATTTATTCTGAATGATATACAATTCTTTATCTTCCTCAAAATGAACAAAGCAATCTATGCCTTTGTCATTATATTCAGTGATATTCGTGTTAGAATCTTCTTCATCCAGGTTGTAAATATTACTTAATATCCAATAATTGAATGCATATTCTGGTTTTGAAATATTGGGATCCCAAGCTAGTTTGGATTGTAACAGGCCTATATCTTCTTTTATTTGCTCTTTAAAAATATTGTCAGTCATTTTTCTTCTTTATTTCAACGTTTATAATAGTTCTTGGATATTACCCAATTCAAAAAGCTAATATAGGATTTATGTTATTTAAAAACATTTTATTGACTTATGTAAAAACGCAAAAAAACTTTTTCCTCTCCCACTAGGGGTAAAATAAAAGCCAGTTGTCTTATAAGCAGAACCACGAAAAATGTGGCAAGCAATTAAAAACAAAAATTATGAAAACGACAATCAAACTTAGTATCCTAGCCCTTTTGGTAGTATTTATGACTACTTCTTGTTCTAAAAATCGCCTTACAGGCCATGGTCCAACCGTATCCCAAGACTTTAGTATCGCAAACTTTGAGAAAATTGACCTCAATATTCCTGCCGATGTGAATTATACTTCTGGTGCCGATTATTCGGTAGAGGTAAACGCGCAACAAAACGTATTAGACCGAATGCGCGTAGAGAAAGTAGGCAATGTATTGTTCTTAAGCTTTAAGAATAATACCAATCTATTGCGCCATGAGAAAATAACCATTAATGTAACGAGTCCTGTATTTGAAGGAGCTGATGTAAGTGGTAGTGGTTGCATATATGTACGCGGTGCTTATACAGCTGATATTGTAACAACAGATATTAGCGGAAGCGGAAAAATAGATATTGCGGACTTAACCATGACGAAGTTAAATGCAGATATCAGTGGTAGCGGAAAAATAAGCATAGCCTCAGGAAGTGCCGATGAAATTAAAACAGATATCAGTGGCAGCGGAAAAATTGAATTGGAGCAGGTAGAAGCTAAAGTGGTTGATACAAAAACAACAGGTTCAGGTCGCACCAACGTATGGGCAACTGAAAGTTTGGATGTAGAAATCACAGGCAGTGGTAATGTGTATTATAAAGGAACGCCAACAGTGGATGTAGATATCACGGGTTCTGGTAATCTAAGACAACTTTAAAAAGTAGATTTATTTAAAAATTGATCGCGCAAAATGAACGTCAGACTGAGCTTGTCGAAGGCTATTGCAAACAAAAACGTTTGTCTGCGTTTCGACAAGCTCAATGTGACAAACTACAAACCAATGTCACTCAATTTTGTTACCGCTCATCCATTTATAGAAAGTAAATTAGCACACAGTAATTACCTTAGCCTCGTGAACGTAAGCCCCGAAATAACAACTGCCTTCTTACAGGGTGACGTGCGTGCTTATGAAATCACTTATAAGGAATTATTCAAACCGCTTTTTATCTATGCACTCAGTATCTTAAATGATCAAGCCAAAGCCGAAGGAATTGTACAAAATGTATTTTTAAAACTTTGGGAGAAAAAAGAAACACTAGAAATTCAGTCTTCACTGAAAGCCTATTTGTATAAAGCAGTACACAACCATAGCCTAAACGAAATAAAACATAGAAAAGTAAAGCAACAATATGACACGCATCTAACGCACACCATGACACACAAAGAAACAGACTCCGCAGAACGCAACGCGTCGCTTAAACAACTTGAAGGCAAACTAAGACAAGCACTTAGCGAATTGCCCGAGCAGTGCCGTACAGTGTTTCAAATGAGTAGGTTTGAAGATTTGAAGTATAAAGAAATTGCAGAACGATTATCCATATCGCCCAAGACGGTTGAAAATCATATGGGCAAAGCGCTTAAGTTATTGCGCGGTAAATTGTCGGACTATTTGGTCAGTATTATGCTATTTATCACCCTTTTAAGTAATCACTTTTAATGAGCGAGCAGTATAACATATCAGATGAGTTGCTAATAAATTATTTATTAGGGGAGTGCACTGCCACAGAACGTGAAGCGGTTGAAAACTGGTTGGCGCAAAGCGATGTGAATAAAGCACGCTATGAACAGTTTAGCAAAGTTTGGGATCATAGTAAGGAACTGATTAATGATGTACAGATTGATGAAAATGCTGCTTGGGAACGCATGCAAGGGCGTATGCAAGAAAAAAATAAATTATCTTTTAGACGAACGCTAACTGCAGTTGCCGCTTCAATTGCTGTGCTTATTGGTGTGTTCTGGTTATTTAATAGAGATACTGTGACGCCGATTGGACCAGATGCTCATCCAGTGATTGTAAATGTAGATACTCCAATTATCCAAACCATAGAGTCTGCTAATGCACCAAAAATTAAAATCTTGGCTGATGCGAGTATTATTACGTTGAATAAAAAATCAAGCTTAGTAACACCAGAAGCATTTGTTACGAACGAACGCCGCGTGGTATTAAAAGGTGAAGCCTTCTTTAGTATAACGCCCGATGCCGAAAAACCATTTATCATTGAAACACAAAGCAATGTAGATATTACAGTCGTGGGTACTTCCTTTAATGTAAAGTCGCTACCAAAGTATACAGAGGTGATTGTTGAAACAGGGATTGTAGAGTTGAAAAAGGGAAACAGTATCATGCGCTTAAAGAAAAATGAAAAGGCGCATATCTATAGTAAAGATTCTATTATTAAGGTTGAAAAGAAAACGGATAATCTATATCAATACTATCGCAGCAAGAAATTTGATTGTGACAATACACCGCTTTGGAAAGTTGTAGAGGTTTTGAATGAGGCCTATGAAGAAAAGATTATTATAAAAGATAAATCACTACGCAACTTAAAACTGGATACGCAATTCGACAATGAAGCTATTGAAATTGTAATGGAAGTCTTAAGTGAGACCTTTGAATTTAATGTAACCAAAAGAGGTAGCACCTATTTTATAACTCGATAAGAATGAAAGGAATAATTGCCATATTGATTTGTTTTGTTTCCCTAGCTTTTTCTCAAGAGGCTAGTGCTCAAAAGCACTTGAATAAAACGATTAAGATTAATATAAAACGACAGCCATTAAAAAAGGCACTGATTGTTATTGGTCAAAAAGGGGATTTTAAGTTTTCGTATAACTCCAAGATCTTACCAAAAGATAGTTTGGTTAATGTCTATGCTGAAAACAAAAAAGTGTTGAAAGTATTACGCAACTTATTCGATGCAACTTATGACTTTAAAGAAGTAGGAAATTATGTTATCATTCGCCGTAAGTTAGTGACAACAAAAAATGTAGTAGCACAAAAGAAAGTGCAGGAGCGTTTTTATTTCATAACAGGTTATGTAGTAGATGAAGGAACTGGTGAGAAAATTGCGAATGCAACCATTTATGAAAAGATGAATTTGCTTTCAGCCATGACGGATGAAAATGGATATTTTTCTTTGAAGCTAAAAAAGAAATATAAAACAGCAGAGATCAGTATTAGTAAAGAAGATTATTTGGATACAACAGTAACTGTTGTGAAAAATTATAATCAAAAAATGACGGTGGCACTTCAAGAGGTATCACCCGTATATCTAATTGTTGATGCAAAAAGTGGCGATACCCTCGTTGGCTTAACAAGTGCCATGGACGGCTTAACGAATAATGTTTCCTTTGCCAAAAGGAATTGGTTAAAGAATTTATTTGTTGGTTCTAAACAAAAACTACAAAGCTTAAACATAAAGAAATTTTATACAACCAGAACTTGGCAATTGGGCTTGGTGCCTCCAATTAGTACTCATGGCCGAATGAATGCACAAGTGGTTAATAAGGTTTCAGTTAATATGATTGGCGGTCATAGTGCGGGTACCGATTTGGCTGAAGTAGGAGGGATATATAATATCAACCAGCGAGATGTAAAATACTTTCAAGGAGCGGGTATATTTAATAATGTTGGTGGTAATGTGGAAGGGTTTCAAATTGCTGGAATTCATAACAGAGTACAAGGTGTAGTGGAAGGCTTTCAAGTTGCAGGAATACATAATACGAATGAAGATTCTATTAAGGGCGTACAAATGGCAGGCATATCAAACAAAGTAAATAGCCAGGTTCAAGGTGTGCAAATTGCCGGAATATCAAACAAGGCGAAAAGTATTAAAGGTTTACAAATCGGTTTAGTGAATAAAGTAACCGATGCAAATACAGGTTGGAGCTTAGGATTAATTAATATTTCTAAAGGAAAAAAAGGTCGTAAGCGTTTCGGGTTTCTTTTGCGTGTGCCACGTAAGGATAAAAGTGACTAGTTTACTATCTCCAATATCTCATCCGAATGTTTAATCAAATGAATAGGTGCATCAGGGTTTGCGGTTATGACTTCTTTGACATGATTATTTTTGTCTTCTTTCTTCGTTGCGCGGATGATAATTTTTAATATCCGCTTAGGAAACTTTTTATAGACCGTTGTATAAATATCTACATCATGTTCAGTAGCATCACCGATAAGAATAAAGTTTAGGTCTGGATAGAAAGCCAAAAGATGTTCAATGGCTAATGCCTTATGATGTTCGAATTCATATTTTTCCTCTCCTTTTTTATAGCCAAAGTCTCGCAAGAAAAAAGGTCCTTTGGGAATATTATTTTCTTCCAAAAATTGATGTAACAGTTCATATAAATTCCATGGGCTATGACTGAGAAAAAAGAGCGGGTTGACACTTGCACCTTTTTCGTCTTTGGTTATTTTATGTAATACCTCACCAATATTTTCAAAGGGCAAACGAGCATATACATTTTTTAAAAAGGTTTCATATAATAAGCGAAGCTTCAGAAAAGAGTTGACATGCGATTGCAATATTGTATCGTCCACATCTGTAATTATGCCATATCGTGATTTGTTATGTGGTTGGAGAATATCAGCAGTGGTCTCAATAGTACCTCCACCCTTTGACTGAATATCCATGAGGCTAACTTTGGCTTGGCTCCATTGTAAGTCTCCTTGATTAATAGGAGTTGTTTCTACTGGAATAGTACATGTAAAAAATCCTTCGTCATTGGTTGTGCACTGATATGGATTATTCTCATATTCAATCAATACACGCACTGCTTGAGCTTCATCGCTTTCCATGCGCTTGATGCTATTCATGAAGTTCTCCCACTTTCCGTCGTCTTCTTGAACCACGATGCCTTCATTTTCTAATACACGACCTCTAATAATAATTTCTTTTTCATTGGCGTAAGATAGATAGGGTGCGATCATTAAAGGATCTGAAGCATTCCATTGGCTTATTTTGTTCTTCGCCCGAAACCAATATTTTTTAAGCTCGCTTCTCATTGAAAATATTAAAGTTACATTGAATATATATTTGAAAATTTAATGATTTGTACGAACTGTTAAATTCTTGCACTACATCTTTATTATAAGGATTGAAAAGTCTACTTTTGAAAGTAACATATTGGAGCATGGATGGTGTTCCTGCATTTCACATTTTTTCAATGCTAATTTCTACAAATGAGTAATAAAAAACTTTCTTTCGATATAAAAAGTGATTTGCCTGCTGGCTTATCCGTATTCTTAGTTGCTGTTCCATTGTGTTTGGGTATTGCATCTGCCTGTGAGGTTCCATTGATTGCTGGCTTAATATCTGGTATAATAGGGGGTATATTAGTAGGTGGGTTGAGCGACTCTCCTTTAAGCGTAAGTGGTCCTGCAGCAGGATTAGTAGGCGTTGTAATTGTAGCAGTGGAAAAACTGGGAGGTTACGAAGCCTTTATGGTGGCTGTAATTGTAGCAGGTGTGTTTCAGCTTATAATGGGGCTATTAAAGTTAGGTTCTATCGCAAATTATTTTCCTAACAATGTGATTAAAGGGATGTTGGCAGCTATTGGGATTATTATAATTCGTAAGGAAATTTCTCACTTTGTAGGCTACGATAAAGAGGCTGCCATTGATTACGCTGGTCATGAAGATGCATTTACCCACCTGTGGGGGCATACAGAATTTATAAATATGGGAGCCGTTATTATTGGTGTTGTATGCTTGGCTATTCTTATGCTTTGGGAGACTAAATTTTTTAAGGATAAAATTAAATTTATACCGGGAAGCTTAATTGTGGTGATTGTTGGTGTGCTTATCAATCAGTTATTTATAAGTAGCGGTTCACCTTATGCATTATCGGAAGAGCATTTGGTTATGATTCCTGTTTCTGGCTTTTTAGATTCTTTTAAAAGTCCTGACTTTTCTATTCTAAGTAATAGTGAATTATACATTCAAGGAGCGACTATTGCTTTAATTGCTTCTATCGAAACCTTGCTATGCTTAGAGGCGGTTGATAAATTAGATCCGCATAAAAGAAGATCATCTGGTAATAGAGAAATGTATGCACAAGGTGCGGGTAATATAGTCTCTGGTTTTCTTGGAGGCTTGCCTATTACAAGTGTAATTGTAAGAAGCTCGGCTAATGTTAACTCTGGTGGTCAGACCAAATTATCTACTATTTTTCACGGTGTATTATTATTCGTTAGTGTGCTCTTTATTCCTAAGCTCATGAATATGATACCAATGGCAGCTTTGGCTGCTATACTATTTGTAGTGGGTTATAAGTTGGCAAGAATATCTCTCTTTAAAGAAATGTTTGCCAAAGGCAAATATCAGTTCTGGCCTTTTATTATTACGGTTTTGGCTATTGTATTATCTAATAACTTACTACTTGGTGTAGGTATAGGCTTGTGTGCGAGTATATTTTCTATCCTTCGTGCTAATCTTAAAAACTCATACTTTTTCCATAAAGAAGAACATCATACTGGTGATGTAATTTACTTGCATTTGAGTGAGGAGGTTTCTTTTCTAAATAAAGCGGCCATTAAAAGAACATTAGACGAACTGCCTGAAAATGGAAAAGTGATTATTGATGCTTCTGAAACTGAGTATATTGATAATGATGTGATAGAAATTATTAAAGACTTTAGAGACATCATTAGTAAGGAAAGAAATATTACACTAGAGTTACTTGGCTTTAAGGAGGTCTATAAAATAACCAATACCACACATGTGATATCTAAGGCAAAGGAAAATGCTGTGAAGAAAAATGTGGAGCAGGTAATGGGTGAGGCTAAGGCATAATCATCATTCTATTTCTATTTTTATTCGCTTGAAGCGATATACCTTGCGAGTGTCTTTAACTTAGGCATGACTACAGCAACTAACAATCTTGGCACCAAGCCTATTGGTCCTTTAATACGACAGCAATCTATACCGGCTGCAATTGGGATTTTAGTTATGTCATTGAACATGATTATTGATACCATTTTTGTTGGTAATTGTATTGGCGCTGTGGCCATTGCGGTTATTACCGTTGTGCTACCTATCGTATTCCTTATATCGGCTATTGGTATGGCTGTGGGTGTTGGTGGGGCTTCAATTATTTCTCGTGCTTTGGGTGCCAATGATTATGAGAAGGCGCATTTGACATTTGCTAATCAAGTAATACTTACTGTGGGTATGTCCATCTTAATGGCCGCCTTAGGACTCATTTTTCAAGATGAAATATTAACACTTTTTGGTGCCAAAGGAAATGTATTAGCACCGGCTAAAAAGTATTATACCATAGTTATGTATTGTGCGCCTTTTTTGGGGATGGTTATGACTGCCAATCCTATTATTCGTGCCGAAGGAAAACCTACCTTCTCTATGACTACGATGCTCATTCCTGCATTTGCTAATATTATAATGGACTATATGTTTATAATTGTATTGGATTGGGGTATTGAAGGAGCTGCACTTGCAACATCTATTTCGTATGCATCCTCATTTGCTTTTGTATTGTGGTTCTTTCTGTCTAAGCATAGCCAAATGCAACTTAAGCTCAGATGCTTACGATTGGATTGGACTATTATTAAAGAAATAGCTTCACTAGGAAGTGTAACCTTAGCAAGACAAAGTGTTGTGAGCTTGCTATCTATTATCTTGAATAATGCCTTGTATAAATATGGTGGCCCAAGTGGCTTGGCGGTTTACGGTATTATTGGTCGCATGCTCATGTTTGCCCTCTTTCCTGTACTGGGTATAGCACAAGGTTTTATGCCCATTACGGGTTATAATTATGGCGCTAAACAATTTGATAGAGCTAAAGAAACAGTGCATAAATCCATCCTTTATGGAACGGTTGTAGCCGGTATAACTTTTGTTTTTATTATGCTGTTTCCCGAGCTTATTGCAAAGGCATTTACCAAAGATGAAGAAGTACTAAAGCTTACACCTGGTGCATTGAGAATGGTATTTGCGGTTACACCTTTCATTGCACTTCAACTTATTGGCTCATCCTATTTTCAATCTATTGGCAAAGCATTACCGGCACTTTTATTGACACTTTCAAAACAAGGTTTTTTCTTAATTCCTCTCTTGCTTATTCTACCCAATTATTATGGGTTGTGGGGTATCTGGATTTCATTTCCTATTGCCGATTTTTTATCAACGGCAGTCACTGGTTTTTTCTTACGAAAAGAATTGTCGCAGTATTAATCTTACGCTTTATTTTTTTGGAAAATGCCGAAGAGCTCGTTTCCTTCTCTTGGTTTTATGGAATTGTAACTTGGCTCAAAGGTCTTATGGATCACGTGATAACTGTGGGGAGTAAATTATCTTTGGGGTTAAATTTTAAGATTTGGCAGAACATTTTATATCACACTTTCTTCCATCTGGCATTCTAGCTTATTTTGTAATAACAGATATTAAAGAGCTAGGCTA
>CALIIL010000004.1 GCA_938017685.1 uncultured Chitinophagaceae bacterium | reverse complement strand
TTTAAAATGATCTCGGCAGCTTTGTTCGGTTGGAAAGTAACCGGTGAATTCTAAGATGGTCATAACTTCGTAGTTTAAAACGAAATTCGAACCCTACTAAGTAACTAGTTTACTTAGTGGTAACTTTGAGCACATACAATTGCGCAATACTACCGATGTATTTAGCGTTTTTTTTAAAGATAAAAATTGTGAATACTTTTTTGCGCCTTTTGACGTTCGGTTGCCTATTCCTGATAAAATAAAAACGAATACAGTTGTACAACCTGATCTATACGTTATTTGTGATGCTAGTAAATTGGATGAAAAGGGTTGTAATGGTGTGCCAGATTTAATTGTAGAAATTTTATCCAAAGGAAATTCAAGCCATGATTTAACTACAAAATTTGATTTGTATGAAGAAGTTGATTTGCCCGAATATTGGATAATAAATCCTTGGGATAAAACGGTTATAATATATAGCGCATACCAAGGTAAATTCCAAGGGTCCAAAACCTTCATTGGCGATGATACAGTGCTCACAAGTAAGTTGTTTCCAAGCTTACAAGTGCAATTAGCCGCTTTATTTAAGGGTGTAGATTAATTACATCTTCCCACTAACAAAATCAGCCAACTCCTTAACCGTACTTTCTGAAAAGTCAAACTGAATGCCCGCTGTTTCATACAACTCTTTTAAGTTTTTGGTGTAACCGAGCGAAAGTGCTTTGGTATAATTTTCTATAGCTTGCTCTTTATTTTCTAGATATTGTTTCCACATGGCAATAGCGCCTAATTGTGCTATGCCATATTCAATATAATAAAAGGGTACTTCAAAAAGGTGCAGTTGCTTCTGCCATTGTATAGCGCGTATATCTTCTAAATCTGTGGTATCGATATTACTCGGGTAGAACTCGTTTAATATTTCTATCCAAGCGGCTGTGCGTTCTGTTCTTGTGTGTGTTGGATGCGTATAGATCCAATGTTGAAATTTGTCAATCGTCGCGATCCATGGGAAAATAGTTAATACTCTTTCCAGCTGCTCTTGCTTCGCTCGGTCCAAATCATCAGCCTTTTCATAAAACACATCCCAATCTTCAAACGTAAATAACTCCATGCTCATACTCGCGAGTTCAGCTATTTCCATAGGATACTCTTTAAAACCACTGAGCTCTAAATCATGCGATAAGAAAGAGTGAAAAGCATGACCACCTTCATGCATCATTGTAATAACATCATCAGATGTACCTGCAGCATTCATAAATATAAAGGGCACGCCTGTCTCAGCTAAAGGACAATTGTAACCACCAGGTGCTTTGCCTTTGCGACTATCCAAATCCAAATGTTTTATCTCTTTCATCTTACGAATACAATTGCCAAAGAAAGGATTGAGCTTGTCATAAACGGCTATTGCTTTATCCGTTAATTCTTGTCCGGTTGTAAATGGATGAAGCGGTTCTTGTCCAGCAGGAACGGCATCAACATCCCAAGGCTTCAGCTCGCTGAGGTTTAATTTCTCTTTTTTGCCTGCGTATATTTTTTCAACCAAAGGGAGCATGTATTTCTTTACACTCGCATGAAAGTCTTCACATTCCTTCACGCCATAATCAAAACGCCCGAGTGCTTTAAACATATAATCTCTATAATTATCAAAGCCCGCATTTAATGCCACTTGATGCCTTTTCTCTAATAGCTTGTCAAATAGGTCGTCTAAGTTATCCTTGTCTTCTGCACGGCGCTTAGCTACCTTAAAGTACACTTCCTCACGGCGTGCACGATCGGGTTGTTGTAAGAACTTAGCAGCTTGTTGTAGTGTAAATTCTTTGCCATCGACCTCCACACTCATCTTGCCACTGATTGCGCCAAATTGCTGCGCCATGACATTAATCTCAGCTTCTAACGGAATGTTTTCTTCTCTATAAAGTTCTATGCTACTTTTTACTCCGCGTAGAAAAATGGCGTATTCATCACCCAATTCTTGGGCAAATGGATTTGCCACTAGCTTTTCATTTAGTTGATGCGCATAGGGTTTTAAATGCGGATCTATATTCATCATAAAGTTTGTGAAGCTTTCTTCATATTCTTTATTTTCTGTATCGCGCGTCATATTTATTTGTCGCCAGCATACATCTTCGCTTAGCGCTGCTTCTAGTTCGCTACTATCTTGTAACCATTGTATTAATTCAGTTACACTGCCAATTTCTCGAGCTAGTAATTCTTCAAAATGTGGAATAACATCATCCTTGGAATTGAGAATAAAGTTCTTAGGTATATAGTTGCGTTCGAGTTTTTGAATATTGGCGTTTAATTGCATGGCTGCAATTTAAATCAATTTTTGAACTAACTTTAGTTAAGGAAAATTCAAATTGATTATATGCGTATATTTCTTTCATTATTTTTTTTATGTATTTCTAATATTGCATTCGCACAAGAGGAAAAGAACGAATTTAAAGGGGTAGAAGTTTATATAAAAGGTGGGGCTCATCTATCTACTATTTTGGAGCCAAATTATACTAGAGATTTCAAGTTAGGCGTTCAAACAGGTTTTGTCTCTGATTTTTATGTAAAGGATAAAATAGGCGTGCAGTTAGAAATGCTTTATTCAACGCAAGGATTTTCTGCCTTTGCAGGCACGGTGCGCATGACTTACCTAAACTTTCCAGTTCTATTAAATTATGAAGTCAGTCGTCTAATAAATATTGAAGTGGGTCCACAATTTGGCTGGAATGTTGGAAACAAATCGATTTTTTCAAACGGCAGTGTAACGAATGCTCTATTAGGTTTTGATCTTAGCGCATGCGTGGGAGCCAAGCTGGATGTTGCTGAGCAGTTTTCTTTACAACCAAGGTTTAGTCGAAGTCTAAATTCTTTAAGTGATGAGGGAAACTTCTTTCACGCGCTTGCTTCTTTGTCTCTTCTTATTCATTTGTAGTTTAAATTTGTAGGAATGTGTAATGATGATTTTGATGATAATTTAGAAGACGATTTCGATGGAGAAGATTGGCCATTGCCACAATCAGGTCCTATAGCCAAGGCGTTTTATCCTTTTGATAGTGAGGAACCTTTTACAACTTGTACGATGTGTCAGAAAGACTTATCAGATGGTACAGACTATATTATTGAAAAGGCACGAAAGGGCTCAGATGTAATTTTTGAACTAGCCATGTGTCTTTCTTGTGCCGAAAAGATGCGCAATCAATTATCAAAAGACTCTAAAGAGCGTATTGAGCATTATATGAATGAGCGCGTAGATTTTGAAGCGCGTGCTCAACACTTTTTAGATAACCCAAGTGATAATATAGAGGACTATATTGGTCATTGTGTTGTAACGGGCGTGGCTATTGATCTAAATGAGGAACATCAGATCTATAGTTATTGTACAGGTAATGAAATGATTTATTCCGCCATGCCTTATGCTATGAGTGGCGCAGTCATGGAAGAAATACAAGAATTACTCTCGCCAGAAACGAAACAAGAAATGGATGACTTTATGGATCAATATTTAATTCCTGATGACTTGCGCGATTTATTAAAAGGTCGACCCGTATTTGTTTAGCTATTATCGATTCGTGCAACCAATATTTAATTCTTAATTTTCTAAATGATACTATGCAACCTTTAGCCGAACGACAACGCCCTACCCAAATTTCTGATATTATCGGACAGGAACATATTACTGGCGAAGGAAGTGTATTGGCCAATGCGCTTAATAATAATCAACTGCACTCTATTTTATTATGGGGCCCTCCCGGAACGGGCAAGACCAGCATAGCCAATGTAATTGCCGAAACATTATCTATTCCCTTCTTTAAATTAAGTGCCGTTTCTGCTGGGGTAAAGGATGTACGTGAGATATTAAAAACGGCCGAAAAAATGGATGATTGTATTTTATTTATTGATGAAATACATCGCTTTAATAAAAGCCAACAGGATGCATTATTGCACGCAGTAGAAAAAGGAACCATTACATTAATTGGTGCGACGACCGAAAACCCAAGCTTTGAAGTAAACTCGGCACTGCTTAGTCGTTGTCAAGTATTTGTATTGAAATCCTTGGGTAAAGAGCAACTAGAACGCGTCTTGGAAAAAGCCTTGAGCGAAGATGCCCTTTTGCAAAAACAAAAAATTGAAATAAGGGAAACCGAAGCCTTATTAAAGTTATCGGGTGGGGATGCACGCAAGCTACTAAATGTATTGGAGTTAGTGCTCAGTCAAATATCCGATGAGCCTAAAATATTGACCAATGAATTGGTTAGTAAAACAGTTAATCAAAAAATGGCGCTCTATGATAAAACGGGTGAGCAGCATTATGATATTATTTCGGCCTTTATAAAAAGTATGCGCGGGAGCGATCCGAATGCCGCAGTATATTACTTGGCGCGCATGATTGTAGGTGGTGAGGATGTCAAGTTTATTGCACGCCGTATGATCATATTTGCTAGTGAAGATATTGGCAATGCTAATCCTAATGCGCTATTATTAGCTAATACAACTTTTGAAGCTGTGAGCAAGATCGGATATCCTGAGGCTAGAATTATATTGAGCCAATGTGCGGTTTATTTAGCCACTTCTGTAAAAAGTAATGCCAGTTATAGAGCCATAGATATTGCTATCGCTTTAATAAAAAAGACAGGCGACTTGTCTATTCCTTTGAATATAAGAAATGCGCCTACACAGCTTATGAAAGATCTAAATTATGGCGATGGCTATGACTATGATCATAATGCAGAGGGGAACTTTGCGGAGCAGGAGTTGATGCCTGAGGAGATTAAAGGAACTGTTTTTTACAATCCTGGAAATAATGCTCTAGAAAACAAAACGCGCGAAAGACTTCGCGCGCAATGGAAAGATAAATATGGTTATTAGTATTTAGAAACGGTAACCTATGCTTAAGCTGCCAAAGCGAATACCTGGTGCTGAGAAGCGAGACTCAATATCTACTTTACTGTCCGTTACATCGTATTCTATTCCAAGTGGTATAATAAAGTCATCTTTAAATGATTGTAAACCATCTCTAATTTCTTGTTGGTCAAATGCACTGAAAACGGGTGTGCTTGATTCATATTTTAAATTACCAACAGTTGAGCCAAATTGCACCCCGCCAAGATAAATATCTAATGAAATACGCTTGCCGATACGTGTATGAACACCCATACCCAAACCGAATATAATAGATGAAATATTACCACTCAACTCATTAATCACAAGTGTGCTTGAATTATCGTAAAATTCAAAAGGTAGCTTCACTGAGTTATTGCGATATCTAAAATAAGGTCCTAAATAAAAGCCCTTCATTGTCTGTTTTGGGTACCAGCGAAACTCTGGTGTAATGGCATAACCACCTAACTGAGGAAAACCTGCAGAAGCACTATCTCCAGTATCAAAAAAGTCATTAAGTTGTCCCGTGATACTCGTTTGTGGCGCAACATTTAAAGTGTAACGTCCTTGAATTGCAAATGAAAATTTATTAGCAATTGCTCGCTCATATTGAATGGCAATATTATTAACACCTAGAGCTGTCAAGTTTAACTTTATTGCATTAGGCTTAATACCAGCATTTGTTTCTTTTTTACCATCTTCACCTGGTCGCAAATAGCCATCGCCGTTAAATACTCTTGAAATTATACCACGTCCTGGATAATCATTCTGAGCATTTGCTTGCACAGTAAAAAGAATAATAGTTAAAAAACATATTAGTTTTCTCATAATCACTAAAATATAGAGCCGAAGATAATAAATTTAAGTGGCTAATTCCTAAAACTTGTAAACCAAGTTCACGCCAATACCTCTGAAACCTAGGGCTATATAATTAGCTTTTGCGCTTACGCCATTGGCATCTACGGTATAGTTTAATTCTGTATTGAATAAACTAACATCATTTTGACCTGAGCTAAGATTGTCTCTTAAATCTTGCTGTTCAGCTTCTGTAAGTGGTTCTGGAGAGTCAGCCCTAAAGCTAAATGAGTTAGATCCAACGTGTCCGCCTATAATGAATAAGTCTAAATTGAAATTATCTGAAAGAAATATATTGGTTCCAATCATAGCACCAGCTGTAAATGCATTTAACTTGCCCGGTACGGTATAATTTTGAGGTACATTATTATTATCATCAAATCTAAAGGCAAACTCGTACGGAGTATTTCTATAGCGTAAATAACCCGCAATATAAAAACCGCGCATGGCTTCTTTAGTATAGTACCTAAACTCTGGTGTTATGGCTAATGAACTATACCTAAAGTCCCCAAAGTTCACATCTTGTGTATTATCATTATTTGCTGCGTTATTAAATGCACCTAGTGTTAAGTTAGGTCTGTAGCGAACTTCAAGGCATGCCGTTGTCTTAGCTCCAATAACTCGCTCATATTGTAATGCGAAATGTGAAAATAGTAATGAGCTAAAGTTTATTTTAATAGCATTTTCTTTAGAAGCGCCATTGGTACTCCTTCTAATTTGTGCTTGTGATTGCAGTGCTAGTGATGCTAGGACTAAAACGATTAGTATTTTTTTCATAGGGTTGTTGTTTACCCAAAGATATTAGTTATCGCGAGATAATACCGAAGGATTTATAGATATATTCTTGCGCTTTTTCGCGGACATCTAGCTTATTAATCTTCCAATTATCCGCACTTGGGTAGGTACGGTTACTTAAAAAGATGAACTGAATATTGTGCACTGGGTCAGCCCATACGCAGGTGCCCGTAAATCCTGTATGTCCAAATGTTGCTAATGAGCAATTGGTCGATGTTGGTTGTGCCTTGTTCTTATTTGGCTGGGGCTTGTCAAAACCTAAACCTCGACGGCTTAAGAATGAATTCTTGGCAGTAAATAATTTGATTGTTGACGGTTTTAAGTATTGCTTACCATTGTAGCTTCCTTCATTCAGCAGCATTTGCATCAATATGCTCAAATCTTTAGCGGTAGAGAATAATCCTGCATGACCACTTACACCACCAAACATGGCAGCGCCCATATCATGCACGTAACCTTTTATTTTTTTGTGTCTAAAATATTTGTCATATTCCGATGGTGCTATTTGGCCTTTAACAGCTTGTCTTTTTGGATTAAAAAATGTTTGTTCCATGCCCAATGGCTCATAAAATGTTTGAGCTACATATTTATCCAAGGGCATACCTGTAATTTTTTCAACCACTTTTTGTAGGAATATAAAATCTAAATCACTGTATTTATAACGCCCTAAGTTGGTCATTTTGCTATCTAAAATTCGCTTCCACATAGTGTCTGCCCATTGTTTTTTCATGTACAAACCATTGCACACTTGCAAGTTATACTGAGCGCTAGGTCTCGTTTGATAGATACTTTTTTTAGGGTACCCATTGTCGTCTAACGTTTCTTTGTAGAATGGGATCCATGCATGCAACCCACCTTGATGCAGGAGTAAATCTTTAATTTTTACATTGCGCTTGTTTGATCTTCTCGTCCATGGTAAATATTCGCCCAGCGTTCCATTTAGTTTTAATCTTCCTTCATCATACAGCTTCATAACTGCCATATTAGTGGCGGCTATTTTTGTAATCGAAGCGATGTCGTACAAAGTAGTATTTTCTACATGCACTTTTTTGTTGTAGGTATTGTAACCAAAATTACGGTCATAGAAAACTTTACCATCTTTAATAGCCATAACTCTACAACCTGGAAAAGCACATTGGCGTATGGCACTATTCATTAAGGCATCTACTTTGTTGAGGTAGTTAATGTTGGCGCCAACAGCTTCTGGGTTAACGCAGCATGTAACAACTTTACCCGAATTATTGGCAGTAGTCGTAGATCCGTTTTTGGCTTTCCAGCGCTTAGCAAATTCATCATTTTTATCAATAACAACCACCTCTTGTCCTAAGCTATTGGTTGTGCTGGCTATACCAGCGTTAAATTGGTATTTGCTCGTTACACTTACTGGCAGTTTGCCCTTAGCTGTCATTTGACTAGTTAGAATTTTTAATGCTGTTTCTAAGCTTTCGTCGTGCTCGTCATAACAAACTAAATATCCGGCATCTGTTTGCATTTTATCAATGGCATAAGGATTACCAAAGATTACGTTCAAGGTGTTTTTATTCTTAGCAAATGTTTTTATGGCATTTAATTCGCCTTGGTCCAAACCATAATTATTGCCCGGGTATAAGCTCATATTATGCACGCCTACAACCACTGCGTCGTAATTTTTTAGTTTTTCTTTTAAGCTATTAACGGCCTTGGGCGAACTCGTACGGGCAAAGAATATATTATTAATACGAGCACGCTTTAAGTCGCTCGTAAAGTTCGGGTGAGAGCTAGTACCTACAAATACATAAGCAATTTTATTATTTTCTTTCTTTCTTATTTTATCTAACACATTGTAAGGATCGCTTAATAGGGTGCTTCCTTTTTGCGCTGTTTCTTGTCTAAGCACATGTGTTAAATCATTAATTTCGTTATCAATGTTTTTTGTTTCAATGGTCTTAAATTTATTTAGGCCTGCATTATGTTTTGCTATTAATATGCGTTTTACACTGGCTTCTAATCTAGCTTCTGTTAGTTGACCGTTTTTAATGGCCTCTTTTATTTTGCTTACTCCAACGGCCACATTCTCTGAAAAAAGCAGCACATCATTACCTGCCTTAAATGCTAAGTAGTCTACTTCTCCAGGACTATAGTATTTTGTAACGCCTTTCATATTAAGTGCATCGGTAAATATTAATCCGTTGAACCTCATTTCACCACGCAATAGATCTGTTACTACACTTTTTGATAAGGTAGTAGGTACATTATTAGCTTCCAAGCTTGGAATGTTTAAGTGCGCAATCATTACACTTTGTATACCTCTGGAAAATAGTTCTTGAAAAGGATAAAACTCTACTTGCTGTAATTCACGCTTAGATTTTTTGATTGTTGGTAGGTCTTTGTGGGAGTCTACATCTGTATCGCCATGACCAGGAAAGTGTTTGGCACATGCCATCACACCATTTTGCTGCAAGCCGCGCATATACTCTACACCCAAACGGCTGACCAGCTCTTTGTTTTCGCCAAAAGAACGAAAGTTTATTACTGGGTTTTTAGGATTATTATTGACATCTATAACTGGGGCAAAATTTACATGTACACCTAATCGCTTGCATTGTGCAGCTACAAACTGACCGTATTTATACATTAATTTTTTGTCGTTAGCCGCTCCAAGGAACATTTGCTTTGGCAAGTCTTTAATACCTTTTAATCGCATGCCCAATCCCCACTCTGCATCCATGCCTATTAATAAGGGTACATTGGATAGGTTTTGAAATTTATTCGTGAGTTCTGCTTGCTTCTTAGCAGTGCCTTGCATAAATATTAGTCCGCCAATATGATGAGAGCGTATCAGATTTTGGATTACATTTTCATTATATTTAGCAGTGCCTGAATATGCAGCAACCATAAATAGTTGTCCAATGCGCTGCTCCATACTCAGCTCGCTGTACACGCTATCGGCCCAAGAACTAGCGTCTCGCTTTATGGCTGGGAGCTTGTTAGTAAAATTGGCGTCTTGCGCTTGAGTAGTACTACTAAAACTGATACTTAATAAGAAACTTAGTGCTAAAACTATTATTTTTATGGGGCGGATGCTCATTGTTCTACAATGATAAAAGATAGGAGCTTCGCTTGTTGTAAAGCCGAAGTTTTTTAACACTTTGTTTTTAACGTTCGTAATACCACATTCGTCTATCTTTGCCAAAGAATAAGAAACTATGAAAAAAGCAATCATCCTTTCATTATGTGTTTTATTAGCACAGCAAGTGTTTAGTCAAGTAAAGATGAAAGACGAAAGTCCTTATGGTAAGAATTTAATTACAGTAGCCCCTTTTTATGGATATGCTTCACCTGAAGTGTCGGATGTATGTGTAGGCGTAACGTATGAGCGTTTTGTCAATGATTATTTGGGTGTTCAAGTACCTATTAATTTTGGCTTGTACAACAATCTTGTTCAAACAGGTGTAGCGGCTAAATTTTATCCATTTGGTAACGAACGTCCTGTCAAGTATTCTATTGCTCCTACATTACTTTATGGTACATCGAGCCGAGAAGAAGTATTTAGTAATTGGGATTCAAATACGGGTGTTCAAATTGACCGTGTAGAAACACGTAAAACGAATCAATTTGGTTTTATGCTTACGAGTGCCTTAAATGTTACTTTGCAAAAAAGAATATACGTAGGTATGGCTACTGGATTGGGTATGAATTATATAAATAGAATACAGCGTGGTACACAAGGAGTATTTGACGACGGCCCTAATGTAAATTTCATGTTTAATATAAGTTTGGGTTATCGTTTCTAATATTGAAAAAAGCACTTTTATATATCTTTAAAAAGATTAAGCGATTATTTATAATCGCTTTTTTGCTTCATTTGGTTTATGTGTTAGCACTTATTTGGTTTTCTCCTATGGGCACATTTACAATGCTCAATGATTTATTGCATGGTACCTCTGTCAGTTATAAACCAATCAATTTTGATCAACAAGGCTTACAAATAAAGCTGGCAGTCTTGGCGAGTGAAGATCAAAAATTTCCTAGTCATTATGGTGTAGATGTAGGCGCGATTAAAAGTGCCATAGAAAATAATGCCAAAGGGAAAAAAATTAGAGGAGGCAGCACTATCTCACAACAAACGGCTAAGAATATATTTCTCTGGCAAGGTAGGAGTTGGATTAGAAAAGGCCTGGAAGCCTATACCACGCTCATCATAGAGTTTGTATGGGGTAAAAAAAGAATCCTAGAGCATTATCTCAATATTGCCGAAATGGGGCAAGGTATTTATGGCATAAAAGCAGCTGCTATGCATTATTATAATACTACGCCAGAGAAGCTTACGGCCAGCCAAGCTGCTTGGATTGCCGCGTCATTACCTAATCCAAAAGAAATGAACCCGGATAAAAAAACACCGCGCTTCATTAAGAAGCAAAAGTGGATTCTAAAACAAATGAATAATTTAAAAGGGTTCAAAGGGGTTAAGAAAGTAATAGCGAATTAAATTTGAAATAATATTAGCATTATGAAGATTGCGGTTGTAGGGGCAACGGGCCTTGTTGGAACAAAAATATTGGAAGTACTTGCTGAGCGCAATGTAGTTATTGATGAATTGATACCGGTGGCCTCTCAAAGATCATTGGGAAAACAAATCATTTTTAAAGACAAAGCCTATAAAGTAGTTGATTATAAGACGGCCATTGCAATGAAACCAGCTATTGCCATATTTTCGGCAGGTGGAGAGACTTCCTTGGAGTTGGCACCACAATTTGCCCAAGCAGGAATTCGTGTAATAGACAATTCATCGGCATGGCGTATGCATCCTGATTATAAATTAATTGTCCCTGAGATTAATGGTCATGAATTAAGTAATCAAGATTTTATAATTGCTAATCCCAATTGTTCCACTATTCAAATGGTTATGGTATTGAAACCATTACACGATAAATTTGGAGTAAAACGCGTTGTAGCTTCAACATATCAGTCGGTTACTGGTTCTGGAATAAAAGCAGTAAATCAGTTAGAACAAGAACGCGCTGGTAATATGCACGGCGAAAAAGCATATCCTCATCCTATAGATTTGAACCTCATTCCACAGATTGATGTATTTATGGATAATGACTACACGAAGGAGGAAATGAAAATGATACAAGAAACCAATAAAATCTTGGCGAACGATACCATTAAAGTAACCGCAACAGCTGTGCGCATACCAGTTATGGGTGGGCATAGCGAGAGCTTAAATATTGAGTTGGAACAAGACTTTGATATCGAAATTGTACGTTCAACCTTAGTGAGTTTTAAAGGCATTACAGTCGTTGATACACCAGCGGAACTAAAATACCCTATGCCTTTAGATGCCCATAATAAGGATGATGTATTTGTAGGGCGCTTACGAAGAGATCACTCGCAGGATAATACATTGAACTGCTGGGTAGTATCAGACAACCTAAGAAAGGGTGCAGCAACCAATGCCGTGCAAATTGCCGAGTATTTGATTGCACAAGGACTTTTGTCGTAATAATGTCATATTAGTTTCATTACCGTTTCACAAAGCGAGCTAAGAAAGTCCTCGGTTCTACCTTTGTATTCTATTAAATATATTCTATAATGAAGCAAATTTTATCTATTCTATTCCTATTAACTCTAGCCAGTTTTGGAGCCTCGGGCCAAGCTTGGACTAATGACACTATTACAATGAATCCGGGGCTTTCGCAGAACGTTTATTACCAAATGAGCTCCAATGGATCCGTAAAAAATGAAGCAAGCACAAACTGGCATTTAGCATTATCATTGAGCATTTCGGATAGTGCTTCAATATTTGCCAACCATGGTGCGGGCAATGAATTTACTAAAGTATATAATATACACAAAGCTGCTGCTGATTGGAATAATATTGTGTTGGGAGATACAGCCAATGCAGATGCGCTATACAACGGCAGCGAGTCTTGGCATCAAGGTGCTTTTAACGATAATCCTAACCCCAGTGGTTTTCACTTTGGTTGGGGAGTTTACAACCCGGCGGATAATGTTATTCGAGGAGACTCTGTTTTTATTGTAAGAACAGGTACCGCTCATTATAAGTTCATGGTCGATAGCTTAGTATCTCAAGCTCCTTATACTTGGCACCTTCGTGTACAAAAATTTGACCTTATTGGTATGACGCAGACTTATACTGTTGTTGGAGCGCCTACTTATAGTGATCGTTTATTTGCTTATTTTAATTTAGATAGTGGTCAGGATTTAGATCGCGAGCCAGCTATTGATGATTGGGATCTTGTATTTGCCACTTACCCAGAAGAAGTATTTGGAGGTCCTCCTCCACAACAGTTAGCTTTATACGCTGTTACGGGAGCACTAAGTAACAAGGGTATTCTTGTAAGCGAAGTGCAGAAAATGGATGTCGATGATGCCTTTAACGATGGTTATAATCAATTTTGGAATGCACCTCCTGCTAAGGCCATCAATACAATTGGTTGGGATTGGAAAAACCCTCCAATGGGCCCACCGCCTGCCGCATATACAATGGTAGATTCTTTAAGTTATTTTATTAAGAACAAAGCCAATGACATTTATCAACTACAGTTTTTAGGATATGGAGGCTCTACAACGGGTGAGATTATTTTTAGAAAAAGATTATTAGGCTCTGTAGTTGCAGTAAATGATGTAAATAATCAAATTGAAGATTATAAATTATTCCCTAATCCAGCAAATGCAAGTGCTAACTTAGTATTTACTGCTAATGAAGCAGCTATGGCTAATATAACCATTTATGATTTTAATGGTCGTGCTGTGAAAAGTATGAATAAGCAAACGTCTAATGGTTTAAATGCTTGGAATATTAATACGAGCGAATTGGCCAACGGAACTTACATTATACATTTAAGTGTGGGTGACGGTTTTGTTAAAGAAAAAATGACAATCTTACGATAATTATAAAAGGGCTGCAAGGCCCTTTTATTTTACCTTTAATGACTTCTTGAAATTAATTATTAGAAATATTTCGTTGCTTATTTTGCTCGCACTTTTTACTAATGTAGCGGGTGCTAAAGATTTGTATCTAAAAATTATTGATCACTCAACGAGTGAGCCCATGCAAGCAGCTTATATCTTTTATACTATTCAAGGTAAGAAGTCTCAGGCTATTACAAATCAAGCAGGAATATCTGTATTGAAGGACGTAAGTTTCCCATTGAAGGTTGAGGTTAAGTACTTAGGTTATGCTACAACGACTTTCGATCTCAATTTATCTCAAGTAAAGATTAAGCGAAGTGGTTATTACTATACCCAAAAGATAAAAAAGGAGAATTTTCGAATGAAGGATATGGTTATTACAGGCACCGTTACACCTGTCTTGGATAATCAAAGTATGTACAAGGTCAATACCATTACTCAAGCCGACATTCAAAAAAGAGGTGCTGTATCCTTAAATGATGTTCTTCAGTTTGAGCTAAATCAATCTGTTTCTAATGATAATATTCTGGGTGCAGCAACAAGCTTCGGAGGAATTAATGGTCAAAATGTAAAGATCTTATTGAATGGCGTGCCTTTAAATGGTTCTGAGGCCGGCTTTATTGATTTGAACCAAATCAATATGGCTAATGTAAAAAGAATAGAAACGGTACAAGGTCCAATGAGCGTAATGTATGGATCTAACGCATTAGGTGGTGTCGTAAATATTATTACTGAAGATACAAAACGAACCATTGAGGGAAATATTTATACCTACGGCGAATCTGTAGGTCGTGTAAATGTTGGAGGAGCTATTGGAATGAAGCACAAGCAGCACAACTTGCGTATATCCTTAGCAAGAAACTTCTTTCAAGGCTGGTCGCCAACTGATACGGTAGAGCGCTGGTTACTATGGAAACCAAAAACACAGTACACAACAGACGTTAATTATAAGTATAAATTAAAGAAAGGTGTAATCGGTTATTATGGCTATTACCTTGGAGAGCTTATTGAAAATAAAGGCGTGCCCTCTGTGTCGCCTTATAGAGCTTTTGGATTAGATGAATATTACATTACGAATAGATTACGTAACACATTAAGCTTCGATTATCAATTGAGCGACAAAGAGTTTTTTACTTCTCAAAATACTTTTTCTCATTATAAGAGACGCAAGAATAAGTACTATAAAAACTTAGTAACCTTAGAGCAAAATATAATTGCTAATACTGAAGATCAGGATACCTCTATTTTTGATCAATACCACTTTAGAGGAGCAGTGCAATCAACAAGGTTTAAAAACAGTGATGTGCAGATTGGTTATGAGATTAATCATGAGACCGCTAATAGTGGAAAGATAGAAAATCAACGCCAAGAAATGGTTGAGACAGGCTTGTTTGGTTCTTGGACCTATAATTATAAGCGCTTTAGCTTCATGCCATCTGCGAGAGTTAATTTACACTCTAAGTTTGCCCGTAACGTGGCCTATGGTTTTTATTTAAAATATGTAAATAAGAAAGACCTAAGTATAAGAACATCCTTATCTCAAGGATATCGCTCACCCAGTATGAAAGAATTGTACCTGGAGTTCATAGATAATAATCATATGATCTTGGGAAATGCGGATCTAAAACAAGAGCAAGGCTTACATCTTGAAGTAAATGCCGAAAAGCGATTAAAGAAAGGGAAACATAATTGGTCTATCGAGGCCAATGTAATGGGAAATGATATTAATAATCGTATCTCATACGTATCACTTAATTCTCAAAGCAATAGCTTACAATACTTTAATGTAGATCGTTTTAGAAACCTAATTGTATCCAGTCTAGTAAAATATGAGAGTGAAAAATTACAAGGAAGTGTAGGTGTATCACAAACTAAAATTATTGAAAGTACTGGCTTGCCTTCAGTAACATTTAGCGAAGTTTTATTTCATGCATCTTATTTAATACCACGAATAGCTACCAGAGTAAATGTATTTTATAAGTACAACAATAATCAGCCAATATACTTTGTAGATGGTAGTTATGCATGGAGTAATCCACTGCACATTTCTAATTTGTCTTTTTCAAAAGATTTATTTGATAAGTCCTTAACCTTACAAGCAGGGATTAAAAATGTCTTTAATATTCAGAACAACATTGTTGGGCAGTCCTCCAGTTCGCCCATTTCCGGATCACCACATGGTGGCGAAGGGAACTCCACATTATTGCTGCCTCGGAGTGTTTTTTTTAATATATTTTATAAATTTTAATACATTGTAATCTGATAGCAATAAGGTTGTGTTTTCGTTTAAAGTTTGGCACAGCTTTTGCCTTAATTAGGTTGATAAGAGTAAAACAAGCATTCATGGCAAAAAACAGCGAAATACTATTTAATAAGCAAGGAAAAAACGACATTGTGAAGAAAAATGCAAACGATGCAAAAAAGATCGTACAGTTGTTAAATGAGCATGCCAAGGACGATACCCAATCCTACAGAAAAATAAATAATTTGTATGCTCGTAAAATTAATTCAACACAGAACAGTATAGATCAAAAGTTAGAGGAGGGCAAATTGAGACCCTTTGAGTTTTTAATTCATGTCAATTAATCTTAAAGAAATCTAAAAATTATCATTTGGATACATTTTAACACTTTTAACCCAATAAAACATTCTACCTTTCATTTGGAAATGAACTTCTCTTTCCAATTTTTTTAAACAATTAAAAAAGCATAGCGTATACAAAAAATTCTACTTTAATTATTATTTCTTCATGTACCCATAGGGTCAATAAAAGTAGAATACTATGCAGCACTTAACACAACTCAAAGAAGAGCAACTTATTCATTTAATCAAGCAAGGCAACGAGCAAGCCATTGGTATATTATTAGAACGCTATAAAGACAAGCTGTTTTATGCGGCCTATATCTTAGTAAAAGATAGATACCTTGCTGAAGACTTATTTCAAGAAGCCTGTATTAAAGTGATACGTTCTATCCGAAAAGGAAACTATAGCGAAGAAGGTAAGTTCCTGCCTTGGGCTGCACGTATTATCCGCAACCTTGGGATAGATCATATTCGTAAGGCCAAGCGACACGTCAAAGTAACGCTACCTAATGGCGGAGATATATTTGAGTTATTGGATATCCAAGAAAAGACCCACGAGCAAAAAATTATGCTTAATCAATCTTGTAAGAAAGTTAGAGAGTTGTTGGCTGATCTACCAGTGGAGCAACGCGAAGTGATAGTTATGCGATTATACGGCGAGTTGAGCTTTAAAGAAATTGCTACATTAACTAATGTAAGTATTAATACCACATTGGGGCGCATGCGTTACGGACTGCTTAATCTAAAAAAGATTGTACAAGATTTACAAATAGTGCTTTAAGGCTTTCTTACCCAGAACTCTGGATTAACTTTAGATGGAGAACCATTGGCACCAACTTGCCATATTTCAAAGTGAATTTGTGTGCTACCGTTTTCATCAGTTTTTACACCGCCAATAACTTGTTTAAGTTTAACCTTATCACCTTTGTTTACACGTACATTTTTTAGTTTAGAATATACTGTGTAAAAGCTACCATGGTTTACTAGAACAGTTTGACCAGCTCCCGGAATAAATATTACCGATGAGACCTCTCCAGCAAAAATAGCAAAGGCGCTCTGTCCTTTAGTTGTTTTAATATCAATACCATAATTTTCTGTATAAATATTAAAGACCGGATGCTTATTCTTGCCGTAATGCTCAGAGATATAGCCTGAAGTTACAGGCCAAGGTAAGCGACCTTTATTGGCTGCAAAATTATTTGACAAGTTTCGGTCCGCTTCAGAAAGGGCAATGCGATAATCTTTCTTTACACTCTCTTTTGCCAAGCGTTTTGCTTCGGCTTCCTGCTCTGCTTTTTTGTCTATATCAGCCTGAGTAGGAACGTATCTTGGGTTATTAAACGTGCCTGTTTTTTTAGCATTCGCAATACGTTCTGCGGCTTTCTTTTTAGCTAAGCGTTCACGTTTTTTATTTTCTTTTGCTAGTTTTCTTTCGTATTCTTTCTGCTTCTGTTTCTCTTCTTCAAGTTTTCTGTTCAAGGCTTCTTGTCGCTCTTTTTCTTGGCGTAGTGCTATTTGTCGCTCTGCTTGTTCTTTTTTCTGTTGTGCTAATTCTGCCTCACGTTCTTTTCTTTTCTTTTCAGCCATTGCTCTGGCCTTGCGCTCTTCCTCTTTTCTTTTTTTCTGCTCAGCAATTAGTCGCTGTTCTCTTTCTTCGCGTTCTCTTTTTTCCTTTTCTAATTTGGCAGCTGCTTCTTCTCTTGCTCTTTTTTCTTCAGCTAATCGTTGTAGTTCAAGTTCACGTTTTTTCTTAGCCTCGGCAATTTTTTTCTCCGCCGCTTTTTTTTCTGCCAAGGCTATTGCTTCTTGTCTTTCTTTTTCTTTTTTAGCTAGTGCTAATCGTTGCTTTTTAAGCTGCTCTTCCATTGCACGTTTTTGCGCCAATGCTACTTCTTTTTGAATAGCGACTGCTATTGCATTGTTTAGCTGTACGGCGGTTTGTTTCTTTTTTACAAGCTTTTTGGTAAGAGTCCCTTCTTGAGTTTTTAGCTGAGCTACCATTTCATCTTGCATGGCCGTTTCAGTCTCCAATGCAAGGTTTTGTTGTTTTTGCGTTTGTAGCGCTTGGTCTTTGGTCGTTCTTTTTTTCTTTAATAATTGTGCTGTCGCAATTAAGCGTGTGGCTTTACCTTCAATTTCTTGCGCTTGGCTGCCTCTATATTTTCTATATTGATCTACATATTGTAGTCTTCGGTTAGCATCGTTAAATGATTTGGAGGAGAATAAGAAAAGAAGAAAATTTTCAGAAGTTCTATTTTTATAAGAAAAACGAACAAGCTCGGCATAGCGTTTTCTTAATCCTTTTAAATCTTTGCGTAATACAACAATTTGATTATTGGCTTGACCAATACCTCGGTCTAATACCTTGACCTCTCTATCAATAGTATTGAGCAGTTTGTTACGAGCATTAAGCTTTGATTGTAATACTTTAAGTGCTTCTAAAGAGTTGCTCTTGCTAGATTGCAATCGTGCCAGCTCTTTTTCCGTTTGGGCTATTTCTTTGAGTAAAGAAGTGCGCTGTTTTTCTAGAATGGCGCTTGCTGTTTTTTTCTTTTGTGACCAAGCACAAAAGATGAATAGAATAAACAATAAGGAAAGGCCAGCTTTTCTCAACAGATTAGTATTACCCACAAAAATAGGCGACTAAAACTTGAAACACTACAATTAAATGCAAAAATTAATAATCAATAACTTGCTCTTCAATATTCTGAGGAAGCTCTCTAAATTCGTAGTGTTGCGTACGCAATTGTGGTTCAAAACCAGCCTCGCGTATTGCATCTTGAATAGAATTATAGGTAAATCGATGGGGAGCACCAGCTGCGCTCACCACATTTTCCTCCAGCATGATACTGCCAAAATCGTTGGCGCCAGAGTAAAGACATATTTGAGCTACTTCTTTTCCAACCGTCAGCCAGCTCGCTTGTATGTTTTTGATGTTGGGTAACATCATACGGCTTAGGGCAATCATACGGATATATTCTTGTGCTGTGGTGTCATTTTTAGCACGACGTATTTTCTTTAATAATGTATCTACGTCTTGGAATGTCCAAGGTATAAATGCTAGGAAGCCATTGGCGCCCTCTGGTTTTTCGCTTTGTACTTGACGCAGCATGGCAAAGTGTTCAAAACGCTCTTCAATCGTTTCAACATGACCAAACATCATGGTGGCGCTTGAAGTAATATCTAATTGATGCGCGGCGCGCATTACATCTAACCACTCTTGTCCGCCACATTTTCCTTTCGATACAAGCCTGCGTACACGGTCATTTAATATCTCCGCACCAGCACCTGGCAGTGAATTTAAACCTGCAGCCTTCAATGTTTTAAGCACTTCAGTATGTGAGCATTGCTCTAGCTTCGCAATATGTGCAATCTCTGGTGGTCCAAGTGCGTGTAATTTAATATCGGGGTAAAGGGCTTTTAACTCTTTAAATAAATCTTCATAGAACTTCAATCCCAACTCAGGATGGTGCCCACCTTGTAATAATAATTGGTCGCCGCCCCACTTAATGGTTTCTTCAATTTTACGTTTATAAGTATCTATATCTGTAATATATGATTCAGGATGCCCCGGAATACGATAGAAATTGCAGAATTTACAATTAGCTATACACACATTGGTTGTGTTTACATTTCTATCAATTTGCCAAGTGACCTTGTTGTGCGGCACGTGTTGCTTGCGCATATCGTTGGCCACAACTTGCAACTCCGTGAGTGGTGCGTTATGATATAAATAAATGCCTTCCTCTTCGGTTAAGAATTCAAGCTTAAGTGCTTTTTGATATAATGATTGTAAATCCACAGTGGGTAATTTAAGGTTGAATAAAAATATTAAAGCTTGCCTACAATATCGTCGCTCATGGGCTTGGTTCTCGATCCAAATACTCCTATTAAGTTTCCTTTTTCGTCAAGCAAGTATTTGTTGAAGTTCCAAGATACTTTGCTGTCCTTAAAGTTGTTGTATTTCTTGCGTGTAAGCCAGGTATATATTGGGGCTTGGTCTTTTCCTTTTACAGATATTTTTGATGCCATTGGAAAAGTTACACCATAGTTTTTCTGACAAAAAGCAGCTATTTCTTTATCGTTACCTGGTTCTTGCTTCATAAAATTATTAGCTGGGAAGCCGATGATGACTAATTTGTCTTTGTACTGTTCATAGAGTTTTTCCAAACCTTCGTATTGCGGGGTAAAGCCACACTTTGAAGCGGTATTAACTATGAGTATTTTTTTACCTTTAAATTTAGCAAAGTCTATCTCGCCGCCGTTTAGCGCCTCTACTTTAAAGTCATATATTGATTGCTGTTGAGCACTTAGCTCGTTTTTTGTTGCGAAGATTGAAAACATAATTATAGTTGCGATTAAATATTTCATTTCGGTAAAGATACGCTTAAGTGATTTGTCATTTTATCAATGCTCTTGATATTGGATACTCATTACATATGATCTCTTAACATGGTGCATTTCTTTTCAATTCATTACAACAAAATCACTGGCTCATTATTTAGATTTGTAGTTCAATGAAAAACCTACTTGTATTATTCTGTTCGCTCTTCTTTCTTTCAGTTTCTCAAACTTCAGCGCAGGATTTTTTTCCTAAAAAGAATTACCCGGCGACCAGTTTTCGTAATCCATTAAAAATTCCAATGTCCTTAGCTGGGAATTATGGCGAGTGTCGTCCTAATCACTTTCACTCAGGATTGGATGTACGAACGGAGCAACGTGAAAATTTATCCATTTATACTATACAGTCAGGTTATGTATCTCGTGTAACGATTAGTCACCGTGGCTTTGGCACATGCTTATATATTAATCATCCAGGTGGTTTTACCTCGGTATATGCTCATTGCAATAAGTTTTTTGGTCCGTTATGGAATTATATAGAGACACAACAATACAAGCAAAAAAAGTGGGATATAGACATTCAATTACCTCCACATTTATTTCCGGTAAAAAAAGGTCAGTTCGTAGCTAAAAGTGGGAATACGGGCTCAAGCCATGCGCCGCACTTACACATGGAAATAAGAAATACAAAGACAGAGAAGACTTTGAACGGATTATTATTCTACGGAAAATTGGGTGATGGTAAGAAGCCAATTATTAATAGAGTAGCTGTTTATGATGGTCGAAAAAGTATTTATAACCAAGAGCCTAAAGTGTATAAGGCTATAAAAAAAGGAATTTATGATGTGCCAACAACAACCTTGATGAAGGTTAATTCAGACAGAGCTTTTTTTGGTATACAAGCCAATGATTATATGGAGAACTCCTTGCGCTTGGGGATTTATAGGATGAAATTATTGGTGGATGGCCAAGCTGTTTTTGGTTGGCAGTTAGATAATATTGGTTATAATGAAACCCGTTATATGAATGCAATCGGAGATTATAAAACCAAGATGACACAAGGTTTTTGGTTGCAGTTATGTCGCCGCTTGCCCAATGACAAATTAGATATTTACATTAATAAAGATGGTAATAATGGTGTGGTTGATTTGAGTGATGGCCAAGTGCATAAGATTGTAATTAGAGTATATGATGTAAAAGGAAATACTAAAGATGTGAAGTTCAGTGTGCAAGGGCAAACTAATTATTTGCCGTCAAAATCAATATGTAAACCCTATTTTAAAAATGGCCAAAGCAATGATTATGATAACGGAAAAATTGCCGTAGACTTAAATAAAGAAATGATGTACGATGATTTGTGTTTTCAAGCATCTACCGCAACTAGTTCATTGCCTTATTCTTATATCTATAGAGTGCACAAAGCCAATGTGCCGGTGCATGATACATTTAAGTTGAGACTAAAACCTAAGCAAGCTATACCGGCTAACTTGCAGTCCAAAATTGTATTTCGTTATTCTCCTAATGAAGATATGAGTGAGGCTGTGGGCTGGGGAGCACGTTATAATAAGGGCTGGGCTGAGGCTGGTGTTAAAGTATTTGGTAATTACGAATTAGCCATAGACAAATCACCGCCGGCCATTAGTGTAAAGTTTAAAAATGGGGCAACGGTCAAAAAAGGAGCTCGCTTAAAGTTTATTGCTGATGATAATTTAACATCTGTAAAGAAAATCGAAGTGACTGCCGATGGGCAATGGCTTCGATTTTCAAGAAGAAAAAACAACTACTATTACTATGTAGATGAGCACTTGCCTCTAGGTAAACACAACTTAGTAATAAAGGCTTGGGACGAAAATGATAATAGGGTAGAACGAAACTTTACCATCAATAGAATTTAAGAATTGCTTAGAAACGATACTGAGTGTTACTTTGTACAAAATAAAAGACAATGACTACATTAGTAAAAGGAGATAAAGCCCCCTTATTTACATTGAAAAATGAAAAAGGTGAGGCTGTTGCATTGAAGGATTTTAAAGGACAAAAAGTAGTTCTATACTTTTATCCGGCCGATGATACACCAGGATGTACTGCGCAAGCCTGCAACATAAGTGATAATTATAAGGATCTTAAAAAGAACAAAATTGCCATCTTTGGCATTAGTCCGGATGATGAGGCAAGTCATATTGCCTTTAGTAAAAAATATAAGTTGCCCTTTGCTCTATTAGCGGACCCCAAGCACAAAGCCATTGAGAAATACGGCGTATGGGGTGAAAAAAATATGTACGGTAGAAAATTTATGGGTATGAAGCGAACGACTTTCTTGTTGGATGAGGAAGGTAATATTCATAAAGTAATTAAAGGAGTAAAAACGGCGGACCATACTGCGCAAATCCTGAAAGGATACGGTATTGAAGAAACTGCATTTTAATTTACTTCCATTTATAAGGTGTTATAATAAGGTTGGCTCAAGAGCCAGCCTTATTTATTATATTTAAATCGTGCATCATCAGAAAATACAAGTTCGGATAAAAGAACGAAGCTTTGTAGCTCGCTTGGCCGCCATAAAATTGGGCACATCAAGTGTGGCTATAGTTTTTGGTCGCACGATATACTTATACGGTGCGTCAAAACAAGATTTGCTGGCTAATGCTCATTGGTTATGTCATGAGTTGATGCATGTTATGCAGTACAAGAGAGAAGGTTTTATCCGTTTCTTGATCAAATATTTGTGGTTATCTCTCCGGTATGGTTACAAGAATAATCCATTAGAGCTTGAGGCAGAGCAAGGTGCAAACGATAAAGAAATATTAAAGCGAGTTGAAATATTATAAAATCCATTATATTTACACAGCATGATGCAGCAGATTACTCAAGGTATATGTGTTTCTGTAGAAACATTTTATAACAGCGATATATCCAATCCTGGTATGAATGAGTACATCTATGCCTATGAAATTACAATCGATAACTTTTCAGATTTTCCTTTACAACTAAAATCTCGTTTTTGGGAAATTACGGATGCTCTAGGTAATGTGCGCACAGTAGAAGGCGAGGGCGTTGTAGGGAAGCAACCATTTTTGGATCCAGGACAAAGCTTTCAATACACCAGTGGTGTGGGTGTAAAAACGGATATGGGAAAAATGGCAGGCTTCTATGTGGTTGAAAATCTTAAAACAAAGGAAGAACTTAAGATTCAAATACCACTTTTCTACCTGAACCCTCCTTTCAAGATGAATTAGGTAAAATTTCATTAAAAAACATCCATTTCACGACGAACTAGCAAACAAAACAATAGATTTGTGACTATAATCTAAGGAAAGTATTTTGACTTTTCACCAGAGCAAATGGTAGGCTTTCCCCGAGGCTTATTCTGAAAATGAAAATTGTATGGCAAAGAATAAAACAGAACATAAAAAGCGCACGAAAGGCAGTATTAAATTGCTTTGGACTCTTGTATTCCTAGGGATTATAGGTCTCGTAGCTTTTGTGTTACTAATAGATTTAGGTAAGATAGGTTATATGCCCAATATGGCTGAGCTGCAAGATCCTAAGTCTAGTATTGCATCCGAAATATATGATGGTGATGATAATTTGATTGGGCGACTTTTCCTCGAGAATCGTGAACCCGTTAATTATAATGAAATAGCTCCTTGTGTAATTGATGCTCTAGTATCTACGGAGGATGAGCGTTTTTATAGCCATAGTGGTATTGATCCAGAAGCAATAGGTAGAGCCGTAAGTGGTGTGATAACGTTTAATAGAAAAGGTGGTGGTAGTACCATTACGCAGCAGGTAGCTAAGAATTTATTTAATATGGAAGCACGCGAGAGTAAGTCCATTTTTGCTATGCCGTATATTAAACTCAAGGAAATGATTCTTGCAGTAAAGATGGAGAAAAAGCTGACCAAGCAAGAAATTATTACGCTATATCTTAATACTGTTACATTTGGCAATAATGCCTACGGAATTAAAGCGGCGTCCCATACTTATTTCGATAAAGAACCCATTGATCTAAAAATAGAAGAAGCAGCTGTACTGGTAGGTATGCTTAAGGCCAATACAAAATACAACCCAATAAGAAACCCTGAAATATCAAAGGCTCGTCGAAATGTCGTTATGGGACAAATGGTTAAAAATAACCGCTTGAGTAGAGCTGAGTTTGACGCATTAAAAGGCGGAGATATTGTAACCAACTTTAAGCCTGCCAGCTCATTGAAACATGAAGGAGTGGCTCCATACTTCCGTCAAGTTGTTGAGCAAAAAGTAAAGCAATGGTGCAAAAAGCATGACTTGAATGTATACAAGGATGGCTTAAAAATATATACCACCGTGAATCCTAAAATGCAGGAGTATGCCGAGAAAGCGGTTGAAAAAAACATGTGGCGTAAAACACGTTACTACAATAACCGTTATTGGAAAAAACATAAAAGAACTTTAAAAAATATTATTAAAGCAACAGGGAGATATAGCGCCTTGAAAAATGAAGGTTTGACGGAGGAACAAATCATGGAGAACTTTAATAAGCGCACAAAAATGAAAGTATTTGCTTGGAATAGCAAAAGAGAAAAAGATACAACCATTACGCCTATTGATAGTATTAAATACATGCGTGCTCAAGTACAAACAGGATTTATGGCCATGGATCCTGCCACAGGAGAAGTGAAAGCTTGGGTCGGAGGAATTAATCATAAGTACTTCCAATATGATCACTGTAATGAAAATACAAAGAGACAAGTAGGGTCAACCATGAAACCGCTCGCTTATTGCTTAGCTGTTGATAATAACTATTCGCCTTGTATGCCAGTAAGTTGTCGTCCGGTATTTTTCCCAGGGCATAGACTCTATAATGCAGGAGGTTCTAGATATGGTAAATTACCTATGCAAAAATGTTTGGCTTTCTCCATTAACAATGGTTCCCTTTCTGTGTTGAAGTTAGTTGGTATCGAAGCCTTTGTTGATTTTTGTAAGAAGCTAGGTATTACCACAGAATTGAAGGCTTACCCTTCTATTGTATTAGGTGCGCAGGATATTTCCTTAATTGAAATGTTGCGTTCTTATACCATGTTCCCTAATTACGGAATTAATATTGAGCCAATACTTATTACAAGAATTGAGGATAGAAATGGGAATATTCTAGAAACATTTATCCCTGAAAGAAAAGAGGTTATTAATGAAATAACAGCTTTTAAAATGATCAAAATGATGCAGGGAACCGTAAACTTTGGAACAGCTAAAAGGTTAAAAGGTAGATACGGATTAAAAGGAGAACTATGTGGTAAGACAGGTACAACGAATGATGAAGCAGATGCTTGGTATATTGGTTATTCTCCTCAATTATTAGGAGGAGCATGGGTTGGTTGCGAAGACCGATTTATGGGTGTTGGTGGTGGTGCTGGTTCGCAAGCAGCTATGCCAATCTGGGGATCTTTCTTTAAAATGGTTCAAAGCGATAAAAGTTTAGGCTATGCAGATATTAAAGAATTTGAAGAGCCTAAATCAATGGAAGGCATGGATATATGTGATAATTACGATCAAATCAGTATTCAGAGAAGCGAAGCTGTAGATAATGTATCCCGTGGATTGGAAGATATTAGTGAAAGCGAAATAAATTCTGATGTGCCACAAGTTGATAAGGTCAATACCTCAAGTGGTATTGAGACTGACGACTACGATTAAAAAGAAATATATGAAACACTTACTGATAATAACCTACTTATTATTCATTGCACTAAGCAGTCATGCTCAATGCAAAATTCGTAATACAAGTACAAAGTCTGGTGAGCAAATAACATATAAGATCTATTATACTGTTGCTGGCGCTTGGATAGGAGCGGGACAAGCAACATTTACCAACCAATTAGAACGTTACAAAGGCAAGTATGTATACCATATCACTGGGGATGGTAAAACATTTAAGTCATACGATTGGTTTTTTAAGGTACGAGATAAATACGAGAGCTATATTGATACAAGTACTATGTTGCCCGAAAAATTTAATCGTCGTGTAAATGAAGGTGGGTTTAAGTTCTTCAATAGTGTAACATTTAATCAAAAAACCCATAGAGCCGTGTCAGCCAAAGGGGTAAAAAAAGTGCCGCCATGTATTCAAGATGTGCTGTCCTCAATATATTACGCTCGAAATATTGACTTTTCTAAATATAAGATAGGTGCTAAAATCCCATTTTCAATGTACTTAGATAATAAAGTGTACAAGATATATATCAGATACTTAGGCAAGGAACTAAAGAAAACAAAGCATGGGTATTACAAAACCATAAAGTTTAAGCCTCTATTAATAGAAGGTACCATATTTAAGGGAGGTGAGAAAATGACCGTTTGGGTGACTGATGATGCCAACAAAATACCCGTACATATTGAGACCCCAATCGTAGTTGGGAGTATAAAAGTAGACCTGATTAAGTATAAAAACCTCAAGAACCCAGCCAAAGGAATTATAAGAATGTATAAATAATGCCATTCCTTACAGCTTATTGCAAAAGTTAAATTATATTTAGCCTTGAAAACTGAAATCATAATGAAGAAGAGTTTATTGACTTTGATATTTATCGCTTTTGTGGCTTCTATGAGCGCCCAAACGTACTACCCGTTGGCAAGTCCATGCGATCCAGACCGAGTGTATTTAAAACTGCCAAGTGCGGCTTACGATTATAATTGTGTTTATCAATTAAATATTACCAGCCAGTATCTGAAAAAATTCCCAAAAGAAATACTACGCTACCCAAACTTGCGTTATTTGGCTATTCAAAACTCTGATATTTCTGAAATTCCAGTAGATATTTTCCTTTTGAAAAATCTTGAGGTTTTGGACTTATCTAACAATAACTTGACTTCTCTACCATCAACAATAGGTGAGATTAAAACATTGCGTAAGATTATCGTACGTAATAACAAGCTTACTTCTGTTCCAACAACATTTGCTAATCTTAAGAACTTAGAAACGATTGATGTTACCGGTAACCCAATCAATTTTCTACCCAACGAAATTAATGACTTACCATCTCTAACTAACTTTAGAGTAAGTGGTCATGATGTAAAAAACCCTAAAGTACTATTTGATCTATTGCGTCGTATGAAGCACATTACGCACTTAGACCTAAGCAATACTAATCTTAACTACATACCTTCTGCTGTACAGCACATGAAAAACCTAAAAGTGTTGGATCTAAGCGGTAACAACTTACGCTTCTTGCCGTATGAGATTGGTCAATTAGAGAGCCTTGAGAAATTAGTATTAGGAACAGAGACAAATCCTGGGAATAAAATTTACGAATTACCAGCATCATTTAGCCGTCTTACTAATTTGAGAGAATTACATATGACTAATAATGATTTTGTTGCATTCCCATTTGAATTGGTTAAAATGCCTTTTTTAACGGTATTAGATATTAGTAATAATCAGCTTACAAGCATTCCTGAAGAAGTAGGTATGATGCGTGGTTTGAGCAGCTTCAATGTAAGCAACAATAACTTAAAGGCTGTACCTTCAGGTCTAGGCCAGTTGGATAATCTTATAAACTTTTCTTACTCAGGCAATCCATTGTCTCCCAAGCAGCAAACAAAAATTTACGAGTTACTTCAATAGTAATAACAACATAATTCAATAATTAAAGGCTCCTATTTAGGAGCCTTTATTATTTTATAAGGTAAAAGTTAAATGTCTTTTCGATTAGAGTTTGTTTATACTAAGCGGTCTATCTCACGCAACCAACGCTCCGGTAGTTCGTTATTGCTTGCCTGCAAATAATCGTCATAAGTACAAGGGACTAGTTGCCCTTCGGGTAATTGCATCCACCAGCGGTTTGTTTTCTTACTTTTTTTAAAGAATATATTTTGCTCAGTAAACGAAACATTATATTCTAAGAAGCCATTACTATCGTCAAAATCAGCTTCTGACTTTAATACATACATACCATCTATAAAGTACCAGATCATTTGAGCAATAAGCTTGGCCGTAATATTCTCTGTGTCAAACTTGGGCTGATAACCATAGATACCTAAGGTATCCATTTTGTCACTCATACCCGCATATCGTGTAATCTTGCACATCTCATCTCCATAGAAACCGTTGGGCGACCCTGTTCTGTTAGCAGGTGCATCGGCAAATCGTATAGCATTAATATCAATACTACATACAGCACTCATACGCAGGCTAGGTTCTATATGATCTATCTTTTCACGAGCACTACCTACGCGCATGCAGTCAAAGCCAAAGCGGTCAAAAGTTTCAATAACATGAGGATTAACGTAGTAGGATTGAAACCCTATTAAACTAAAATTACGAATGAAGTTAGGCGTAGAGGTTAAGGTCTCCATTAAGTGATTATCATACCTCACCGGTCCGGGTGCATCAATATCAGCCAACATGTCAAAAACGCACATGTCTAGTATCTCTTTTCTATTTCGATATACAAGGTACTGTTGTATGCTCAAGTCATGCGAACCACCTATAATAACTACTTTCTTACCTAGATCATATAATTCCTCCAATACAGCCAATAGAGCTGCATGGGTATCCTTGGTCGTTTTCCCTTCTTTTATATTTCCAATGTCCGCAATTTTTACACTTTTATGCCAATAAAAACTTTGGTACAAAGCTTCACGCACAGCATCAGGACCATGACTATAATTGGCATTGGGATATTGGTTTCTAAACTCTCCGCAACCTACAATCACAACATCGGCTTCATCAATATCTTGTGCATCGCGATGTGCAATGATTATATTCTTACCAATGTGCTGCTCTGTCAATGGTAAATCCATAGTATGCGCAGGATGAATCTCGGCGAGATAATTAAATATTTCAGAAAATGCTTGGCTCATTTGGGCTAATTTTTGGCTAAAATACACCCATTTTTATGACATTTTTATGATTCAAAGCACCATTCCTGCTAAATTCTCATTGAAATATACCAAATTCTAATTGTAAGCATTTGCACTTACTTGGTCAGGCTATCTTTACATTAGTAACAGCAACTGTTAATATTAACTCTGACTGTTTCAACCTAAAAAATGAACAAAATGTAGTAGTAGTGTTTTTTTTCATTTATCAGAAAGCCGCCTGACCAGGCGGTTTTTTGCGTCCATAGCTTACCTTTGCGCTTAAATTAATTATACTGTGTTATCAACCAACAATGTTTCCCTCGCCTTTGGCAAAAGAACTTTATTTGACGAAGTAAATATTTCCTTTACAGAAGGGAATTGCTACGGTATTATTGGCGCCAATGGTGCTGGTAAGAGTACATTTCTAAAAATTCTATCAGGCGATATTGAGCCTAATAAAGGATCTGTAACACTGACTTCGGGTCACCGTTTGAGTTTTTTAAAGCAAGACCATTATGAGTTTAATGAAGAAACGGTTTTAAATACAGTGCTCATGGGTAATAAAGACCTTTTTTCTTTACAACAAGAAAAGGATGCTCTTTATATGAAGGAAGACTTTAGCGAGGCCGATGGTATTAAAGCGGGTGAGTTAGAGGAGAAGTTTGGAGAGATGGGTGGTTATACTGCCGAGAGTGATGCTGCACAGTTGTTAGTTAATCTTGGAGTAAAAGAAGATCAGCAGCATAGCTTAATGAAAGATGTGGGTGGTGAGGTAAAAATTAAAGTACTCTTAGCTCAAGCATTGTTTGGCAACCCAGATGTGTTACTACTGGATGAGCCTACCAATGATATTGACTTTAAGACCATTAAGTGGCTAGAAGATTTCTTGGCAGATTATCAGAATATTGCCATTGTGGTAAGTCATGATCGTCATTTCTTAGATACGGTATGTACCCACGTAGCAGATGTTGATAAAGGAAAAATTAATATCTATACGGGTAACTATACTTTCTGGTATGAGAGTAGTCAATTAATTGCTCGACAATTAACGGACAAGAATAAAAAAATGGAAGAGAAGCGTAAAGATCTCCAAACATTTATTGCTCGATTTAGTGCCAATGCTTCTAAAAGTAAGCAAGCAACTTCTCGTAAGAAAGCTTTAGAAAAATTAGTGCTAGAAGATATTAAGCCTAGTACAAGACGTTACCCTGGTATATTTTTCACGCCCAATCGCCCAGTTGGTAATGATATATTAAAGATTGAAAAGTTAAGTGCTTCCGTTGAAGGGGAAGTATTGTTTAGCGATGTAAGTTTTGACTTACGTAAAGATGATAAAATCTTATTTGTTGCAGAAGATAAACGTGCAGTCATTGCATTTTTTGAAATAATTAATGGTGAGCAAAAGGCTGATAGCGGAGATTACAGTTGGGGTACGACTATTACCACGGCTTACTTACCAGTGAATAATGAAGAGTTTTTCCAAAAAGAATTGAACCTCTTAGATTGGTTGCATCAATATGTACCAGAAGGTACACAAGATGTAGATGAAGATTTTTTACGTCAGTTCTTTGGTCGTATGTTGTTCCGCGGGGATGAAGTAAATAAGATTTGTACAGTATTAAGTGGAGGAGAAAAAGTACGTTGTATGCTCAGTCGTATGATGCTTATGAACCCTAATGTCGTTATCTTGGATGAGCCAACAGCTCACTTAGACTTGGAGAGTATTACGGCCTTTAATAATGGTTGTAAAGACTTCCCAAGTAATATATTAATGGCTACGCATGATCAGACATTTGCCAATACAACTTGTAACCGTATTATAGAATTGCGTCCTGATGGAATGAGCGATTACCTGGGTACTTACAACGAGTACTTGGAAAAGAAGAATGCTGTTGAGGCATAGTTTGACAATAATATGACCTCCTAAGGCTAACTCATGCCCATTTTATTACGTTATTTATGGCATGAAAAGATTGTTGAACTTAAGTCTAATGATATCTATTTTTTTGTTGGCATCTTGCGAAGGAAATACCGATGTATTTGTTGAAATAGTAAATGCATCTTCGGAACAAGTTATTATTAATGCAGGTAATAATTCGGACGATTTTATTTATGCCAATGCATTAACACTAGCTGTTGGCGAAACTGTGCAAGTGGGTAGTTGGAGCCAGCGAGGTGGTAACCCTAACGCAATAGAAATGTCGCAGGTAATAACAACAATGTCTATCAAGCAACAAAACACGAATTTGGAATTAGATAGCTTGGTGTACTTAGATGCTAATCGTTGGGAAAGTGAAATAGAAGAAAGAAGCAAAGTCCCTTCAGATTATAAACATAAGTATAGGCTGCGTTTGGTTTACAGTCTCGTTAAAATTATTACTTAAATATGTCTTTATAAATTACTATATCAATTAATTACTTGACTTTTATGACACAAAGTTGTTTAGCCTTAATGATACCTCTTCAATTTATTATCTATTGGCTTAGTTAACTCTTCAAACCTCTTACTGGACATTAATTTCAATTTGCTAAAATTAGAGTTTGGTTCAGCTTCACAGAAGTCCAATATTATTTCATCCCATTTTGCCGTAAGCCTGCTGGTATATTTAGATGGCTCAACGGATATGTCAGATTCAATCTCAGCAATAAGATTTTCACAAAATGTGATTAATTCATTTTTAAAGTAGTTATCAAATTTATCCATAATTCTTTCATTATTAACTCAGATACATGCTACGCTCCTTATACAACTTGCGGAAATAAGGATCTGTCAAATCTTTAATAAAGCGTATCGCTTCTCCTGTACTTTTCGTTTCAGGAACTTAATCTGTGCTAGTGATTATGAATTACAAACTGTGCTATCGCCATTTTGTTTGCAGCTTGTACACTTACAAAATAAATTCCATTGGCGAGCATTGTAGTATTTAAGCAAATACGCTTCTTCCCTTGGCGCAATGTCTCAGGTTCTACAACGGCACCGTACAAGTTTCTTATTGAAACATTAGGGTCTACCATTTCTTGATCCAAATTAATATTCAAAAACGTATTTGCCGGATTAGGAGACAAACTGATTGATCCTGTTTCTATGGTTAATAAGTTTACAGGATTAGCCTTGGCAATCGTAAATGTAGTCATCCCCTCTACATCTGAGCTACTTGCCAAGTCATCACCATTAGCTACAACGCCTGCAACAAAAATCGTAACATCTCCTGTGTCATTGGTGCTCGGTGCCTGCCAAGTAAAATTCCAAGTAGCTTTACCCGACTGTAAAGTAGCGGGTTGCTCGTGGGTAAGTTCTGTCATTGACAGCCTAGAACCTGGACCTGCTTGCAAGCTCCCTTTGCTAACCGCCAAATTAAAACCTGCTCTATGCGCAGTATCCAAAAAATTTAGATTCTCAACCTCTATACTTAAAGAGTAAGTTTGCCCTGCTACAAAACCATTTACTGGCGCATTTAGTAAACGTAAGATAGCCGAATCTGTAGGCATATTATGACAAAAACAACCTTGCGTTGTTTGGTTTACTAAACCGGTCTTAAAAGAACTGAATGATCCAATTAAGATTATTGAGAAACAAAATAATACAATCGAAATAAGCGTTGTTTTTTTCATGCTGCTAGAATTTAGCATAAAGAAAAGGAACTATTTCTGTTCTACCGCGTGAACTTTTAATTTTTTAGTTTCATATTATACTTTTGTCCTATCATCTTCAATAAATGTCCAAGTACTTAGCACAAAAAGGCGCCAATAAAATCAGCGCCTTTAAATTTTTAACTCAAATACATAAATCGCTCCTTATACAATTTGCGGAAATAAGGATCTGTCAAACTAAACCCTCCATGTTTATGTACGAGATGCGAATAAACATGGAGGGTTTTCTACGCGGAGGCTTTTTCTTTAATACTGCCGAATAATTCCTGAGTACATTTGTAAAATAAATATATTCTTATGAAAGTAAATTTCGACGATTACGATGTTGTTGTTTTATATTCCATAAAATTAGCTCAAAGCATATTTGGAACTGGGGCAAAACTAAAAGATATATTAGGAGCAGCGGAATAACACCAACATATGATAGGCTCACACTTGCTAACGTTAGAATGACACTTACGTACGATAGGACAACGCACAAGAACGATAGAACAACACATAAGAACGTTAGAACAACGATTGACAATGATAGGACAAGGCATAAGAACGTTAGAACAACACTTAAGAACGATAGCATGTGCTGAAGAGTTATCAGATTAAGCTTTAGGCTTGTTAGAATGGGATTATATTTAGAAAGAACGCGAGAGGGCTACTTTAGACCTTGTACCTCAATATTTCGTAGAATTGAATGTTGTATTTTTATGTAATATGTCAAAAGATGAATTGCCGATTAATAAGCTTGGATATTATATCGGGATTGGAGTTAGTACAACTTTTATAATGACGGGTGCATTCTTAATTGACGAAGATAGTGTCCAAAAAAGTGTGTAAAATCCAAAAGATTAATTTTTGTAATTGCAACACAAAAACACTTAAAATATGGACTTTACACAACAGCAAATTACGACTATTTTTGATGAAATAGCACAAGGAGAAAATGGTTAT
>CALIIL010000003.1 GCA_938017685.1 uncultured Chitinophagaceae bacterium | reverse complement strand
TCACCGAGCCAATTTAAACTATCTAAAAGGACAAGTAGGCGATAGTATTAATTTTATTATGGCAGCGGCTGGGTTTAACTTCAAAAAATTAATGAGTAAACTCCTAAAGAATACTTTCGGGCTTTATTTAAAAATCGTTTTCTGCTTTAACAGGTACACCTTAGGAATATATTTTACTAATTTAAAAATTATAGCACTAAAAATAAAGCGTTTTTAAGGGCCGACTATTTAGTTGGCGCTGGTGCAGGCATTTCAGTTCCTTCCATTGCTGGTGCTTCCATTTGTGGAGCTTGAGGTACTTCCATATCAACTAACCATTTATCTTCTTGTTTAACCAATTTGATTTCTTCCGTTTTATCCGGAGCATCGCTTCCTGCAAACTTAACAGTAGCAGCATCTCCAGCTTCGCTGATAGTTACTTCAGAAATATCAAAAGTGATTTTCTTAGCTTCTTCTTTAACTGAATCAGGCATCATAGAAGTAAATGAAGACATCATTTCCAACATTTGTGCTGTATTGTCAGTTCCAAATTCTTTAGCTTTTGTGTAGTCCATGTCTTTAATGCTGTTCAAGAAAGAAGAAGCAGCAGTTTCTGCATCTTTTTTAGGATCACCTCCATTTTTGCATGAAGAGAATGTTGCACCCATTAAAGCTACAGCTAATACGATTGTTATTATTTTTTTCATTTTCGAAATAGTTTTGTGCTGCGAAGGTAATCGAATTAGATTTCAATTTCAAATAGGCTAAGAATTGATAACTAAACATTTATTGCATAAAAAAGCCTCTCCAATACGAAGAGGCTCTCTAATTACGCTTTATCTAAGTAGATCTATGCTTCTTTTTCTTTTTTTGGCAAAAGAACCTTACGAGAAAGTTTAAATTTCCCAGTCTTTTGATCTTTTCCAACTAACTTAACTTTCACTTTATCGCCTTCTTTAAAGATACCATCCATGTTCTCTAAGCGCTCATGAGATACTTCTGAGATATGCAATAAGCCTTGCTTACCAGGCATAAACTCTACAAACGCACCATAAGGCATGATTGACTTTACAATAGAATCATATTCTTCACCCACTTCAGGCGTTGCAACAATTCCTTTTACAAAGGCCATCGCTTTATCAGCACCTTCAGCATCAGCTGAGAATATTTTTACAATACCTTGCTCATCAACTTCTTCAATGCTAATGTTCGTTCCAGTCTCGCGTTGTAATTCTTGAATTACTTTACCACCTGGTCCGATAATGGCACCAATAAACTCACGATCAATGTTGATAGACAACATACGCGGCGTTTGTGGTTTCATCTCCTCACGATGTGCAGGCATGTGCTCATACATCGCATCCAAAATGTGCAAACGACCTTTATTAGCTTGTGCTAATGCTTGACGCATAACGTCCATGCTCAAACCGTCAACTTTAATATCCATTTGTACAGCTGTGATACCATCGCGCGTACCCGTTACTTTAAAATCCATATCACCTAAGTGATCTTCATCTCCCAATATATCAGTTAATACACAGAACTTACCATCTTCAGCACGAGAAATCATTCCCATAGCTACACCACTTACATGCTTGCTAATTGGAACACCTGCATCCATCATGGCTAATGAACCAGCACAAACTGTAGCCATAGAAGAGGAACCATTACTTTCTAAAATATCAGAAATGATACGGATTGTATAAGGGTAATCTTTAGGCAATACTTTTTCTAACGAACGTTGTGCTAAGTTACCATGACCTACTTCTCTACGTCCAGGACCACGATTAGGTCTTGGCTCACCAGTACTAAAGCCAGGGAAATTATAGTGTAAATAGAATTTTTGGAATTCTTTAGTTTGGGCAGTTTCCAACATTTTTTCATCTTCAGGCGTACCTAAAGTTGCAGTACTTAAACTCTGCGTTTCACCACGAGTAAATAGTGCTGAACCATGCGGAGAAGCTAAGTAATCAGTCTCCATGTTTAAAGGTCTTACCTCATCCCATTTACGTCCGTCAATACGAGTTTCCTCGTCCAGCATAATGTTACGGGTAGCTTGCTTTTGTACTTCACCTATATATTTACCAACCAATGCAGCATCTTCTTCTGGCAATTCTCCTAAAGATTCTTTAACCTCAGTGTGTAAATCAGCGTATGCTTGGCTTCTAACTCCTTTAGGAGAGTGCGCACGCACTATATCTTTTACTTTATCCTCAGCTAACTCAAATATCTTAGCTCTTAATTCTTCATTGGTGTGTGCCTTAGGGTAATCTCTATGACCTTCCACGCCCACAGCCTTGCGCAATGCAACCTGTGCAGCTACTTGATCTTTCACCGCAGCATGTCCCGCTTCAATGGCTTCAATTAATTCTTCCTCGCTACACTCGCTACTTTCACCCTCTACCATCATAATATTGTCGGCTGTACCAGCAATAATAAATTCAAGGCTTGCTTCAGCCATTTGAGTGCGCGTAGGATTGATCACGAATTGACCGTCTACTTTTGCAATGCGTACCGCCGAGGTAATTTCTTGCACCGGAATGTCCGATACGGCCAATGCTGCCGAAGCTGCTAGTCCAGCCATACAATCAGGTGTAATTTCTGGATCAGACGATTGTAATGAAACCATTACTTGCACCTCACATAAGTAATCTTTAGGGAATAAAGGGCGCAGCGCTCTATCAATTAAACGAGAAACCAAAATTTCATAATCATTTAATCGGCCTTCTCTTTTAAAGAAAGAGCCCGGAATACGACCTGCGGCCGCAAATTTTTCTTGGTAATCAACCGTCAAAGGAAAGAACCCTTGACCTGGTCTTGGTTCTTTAGCAGCCACTACGGTTGCTAAAAGGGCGCATTTACCCATAGTTACTAGAACAGAACCGTGCGCTTGGCGCGCCAGCTTACCTGTTTCTAATTTGATAGATCTGCCATCTCCTAGATCTATTGTTTGTTCGTGTACGTTAAACATAATTGTTTTTTGTTTTTAAATGATTATAATTGATCTGCCCCGTTTGGGCTATAAAACCACAAAAAATGCTGACCTTATTTGGTAGCATTTTTGGGCTAAAAAAGTAATTCCCTCCAAGGCTACTTGGAGGGAATGAATATTAAATTTATTTTCTAAGACCTAACTTAGCTATTAAGGCACGGTAGCCTTCTAAGTCAGTTTTAGCAAGGTATGCAAGAAAACGCTTGCGGCGTCCTACCATTTTCATTAGACCATTCTTACTTGAGTGGTCCTTCTTGTTTTCTTTTAAATGACCAGCGATGTGGTTAATACGCTCTGTAAGCATAGCGATTTGACCCTCGATACTTCCTGTATCTTGTTTGTTCTTGCCGTATTCGCCAAAAACTTCTTGTTTGCGTTCTGATGTTATTGCTGCCATAATTTATAGCTTTTTCGTCTTTATTTAAGTTTGCAAATGTAGCTCCCTTTTCTCAAATCAACAAAGTTTCCACATGTGAATTAAATTGTTTTTGAGAGAATTATCAATTTGCGCCAGCGAAAATAACCTAGAACCGCCAAAACAAAGAAAACAGCTGTGAGTATTGCTATTAAATAGAGTTCTTTATGAAGCTGCACAGGAATAGCTACTAGGTTCGATAGATTGAGAACGATCCAGTTTTCTATTTTTCGTTTAAGCAATAGGAATGTTCCGGCAAATGCCATGGCGGTAACATACATATCAGCATAGTTAATCAGTTCGATCGGTGCCACGCGTATTATAAAAAGAATAGATAAAGCTGTATAGCAAGCAATAAAGATGGCTGCCGCGTATAAATAATCCATCATTTTGGCGTGGCCAATTTGAGCTTCCGCTCTATTTTTTTTATTCCAATAGACTATGCCGTAAATACTCACGATAAGGTAATATAAGTTGAGAATACTCTCACCTAAAAGATCAGCTTGATAGAAGATATAAATGAATATACTAACACTAATAGCACCGAATATGAAGTTAGTAGCCTTGTTATAATAAGCCAGCACAACCTGTGTAATGGCTGTAAAAAAAGCAATCCATTCCAATATTGGAGTGGACTGTGCCTCTTGTATTATATGTTGGAGTGTGTCTTGGATTAAGCAAAGATGGGATTAAAACTTAATTTCTTCCTGTGTTTCTTTATCAATAAACTTATACTCTACAAATCCGAGGTCTTTATCTTCGGTTATTGCGAATTGACCGTAGTTCTTTTTCCAAGTTTTATAAGTAGATTTTTTGAAGAAACCTGTTGTTTTAGTTAAGTGAGAAGCTACGATAGGGTGTACTTGTAATTCTAAGTTTCCTTTCATTTGTCTTGTTAGATACTTTACGTGCTTTTCTATATCATCTACAAGAACTTGTGTGCTTCTTATCTTACCCGTACCGCTGCAACTTGGGCATTGCTCTCCTGTTGCAATTTTAATAGCTGGGCGTAAGCGCTGGCGAGTTATTTGTAATAAGCCAAACTTTGAGATTGGTAATATGGTATGTCTTGCGCGATCGCCTTCCATAGCGTCTTGCATTGTTTTTGAAATGAGGCGTCTATTATCCGCACTACGCATATCAATAAAGTCTACAACAACAATGCCTCCAATATCGCGTAAGCGTAGCTGGCGTGCCAATTCCTTGGCGGCTTCCATATTGGTGTTTAGCGCCGTTTTTTCTTGGTCTGAGCCTGAGAATTTTCCTCCACTATTCACGTCAACTACATGTAGTGCTTCAGTATGTTCTATAACCAAATAGCCCCCGTTATTGAGCATTACGGTTTTACCAAAAGAAGATTTTACTTGCTTAGAAATGCCGTATTGATCGAATAGGGGTTTGCCATTTGCTTGTTGCAATTGCACAATGCTTTCTCTGCCGGGAGCAATTTTGGTAATATATTGTACCGTTTCTTTATGTACCTCCGCGTTATTAGTAACAATTTTATTAAAATCATCATTTAATAAATCTCTTAATAGTGAGGTCGTCTTATTCTGCTCGCTGAGTATTTTGAGCGGAGGTTTGGATTGATATAAGTTTGTTTGAATATTTTTCCAAGCTTCTAATAAGTTGGTCATATCTCGGTGCAGCTCAGCTGTGGTCTTGCCTTCAGCAGCTGTACGTACAATAATGCCAAAGTTCTCTGGGCGAATATTTGTAATAATACTTTTCAATCGCTGGCGCTCTTCCTTGCTTCCTAACTTCTTAGATACATTAACCACATTGGAGAACGGGATAAGTACAATAAAGCGTCCTGGTAGGGATATCTCACAAGTAATTCTTGGACCTTTGGTTGAGATAGGCTCTTTAACTATTTGTACTAATATTTTGTCCTTCGTCTTTAATACTTCATTAATCTTGCCCGTTTTTACAATTTCGGGTTGAAGCTTAAACTTAGCATATTCAAAGTTAGTAATGCTAGAAGCCTGATCCGTAAACTTGCGTACGCTGTTAAACATTGGGCTTAAGTCAGAGTAATGTAGAAAGGCATCTTTCTCATGCCCAATGTCTACAAATACTGCATTGAGTCCCGCAGCTACCTTGCGCGCAGTTCCTAGATATAGGTCTCCCACATTGTAGTTTCCACCCGAGTTGTCGTAGTGTAGTTCTACTAGTTTTTTATCTTCTGTCAATGCTATTTCTACAGCATTACCAGCAGTTTGGATAATAAGTTCTTTTTCCATAGTGTATATGAAATTGAAACACACTCAACCGACCAATAAGAAATTGGTTATTGATATTTCGAAAAGAAATTGACTATAAAAGGGGGAAGAAATCTATTTCTTCTTCTTGTGACGATTCTTACGCAAACGCTTTTTACGTTTGTGAGTTGCAATCTTGTGTCTTTTACGTTTTTTTCCGCAAGGCATAATTAAATGTGTTTAATTTTTTAAAATTCTGTTTATTTAAACGAATTAATATAATTGTCAATCTCAGCAGCAAATTCTGGGTTATTTACGATAGTCTTACATTTTTCAAATGTTTCTATTGCTTTATCCTTATTTCCTTGACCCTTATACGCTTCAGCTAGGAAATACATAGCTTCTGTGTTTTTAGGTTCTTGAGATAACACGATATTCATTCGGTTTATCGCTTTATCGAACTGTCCTGATTGTACTGAGAGCTTGCCTAGAATGAGGTTGGCCGGCACATTTAAGCTATCGGCTGCTGTTACTTCTTTGAGAAGTAGCACTCCTTTCATGGTTTCTCCTGTACCATCTGTATAACAATTTGCAAGAGCAGTTTTAGCGCTTACATTATCAGGATTGAGTTCTATTACTTTTTTAAAGCACTCAATGGCTTCTAATGCTTGCCACTTCTTTATTTCCGCTTTTTGGGTTTTGGCCATTATGGCTAGAAATAAATTCCCCGCAAAGGTGATACTTTTTTCGCTATTTTCCAATAAAGCCGCTTTTTTGTAATAATTAGCTGCAATATTCAATTCTTTTTGAGCCTCCCAGAACTCTGCGAGGTCTTTAAAAGCTATAGCCGAGGGCGATTTATCGGCTACAACCAGTAATTTTTGTTGTTTAGCGGCACTATCTGCCACTAAGCTAGCTTGTGCTGTGCTTAGTAGTTCTGTAAATTTTATCGCTTCAACTTGGGGGCCACCTCCTTGCATTGGTCCCTTGGCTGGCGCTGCAGCATGGTCGTGACCATCGTGATCATCGTGTGAGGCTGCTTGATTAGTGCCTACTCGGTTGCCAAAGATGTATAACACACATACTAGAAGTAAGCCCGAAAGGACTACTATTATTTGATTTTTGCCCAAAATAAAAATTATTTACCGCAAAGGTAGCGCCGGAATGTCTCTTATACAGTCTTTATTGCCTCGTTTTCCTCTTCGAGTACTGGAACAGCTTCTTTTACTTGCTGTACGAACTCTTTTGAAGGCTTAAAAGCTGGTATATGGTGTGCTGGAATTTGCACCGAAGTGTTTTTCTTAATGTTTCTTCCAATTTTTGCAGCTCTTTTCTTTACAATAAAGCTACCAAACCCGCGAATATATATATTTTCGCCACTGGCCATCGTGTCTTTTACATTTGCAAAAAAACTTTCGAGTGATACTAAAACATCCACTTTAGGGACGCCTGTTTTTTCTGAGATGAGATTAATTAAATCTGCTTTTTTCATTGTAATTGCTATTAGGTTATTGTATAAATCGGCTCAAAGATAGATTAAAAAGTGAATAAAAGAACAGAAGGCAATACACAATATGTTAATAATCAATTCTTTACGAAGGAGTTGACGGCTTGGAATAAGCGCTCAAATAAGCGTAAAATGCCTTGGAAAGGTATCGATAACCCCTATTTTATTTGGCTCAGTGAGATTATATTGCAGCAAACCCGCGTGGAACAAGGGACGGCTTATTACAATAAGTTTATTACCAAGTATCCCTTTATTGAGGATTTGGCAGCGGCAGATGATGAGGTTGTATTTAAAGATTGGGAAGGCTTGGGTTATTATAACCGTTGCCGAAATATGCTAGCCACAGCGCGTCGTATTGCGGATGAGTTTGGAGGTGTATTTCCTAATGATTACGATACCATCTTGTCTTTAAAAGGAGTAGGGCCTTATACAGCTGCCGCTATTGCTTCATTTGCTTTTGGCTTACCATATGCTGTTGTTGATGGTAATGTGATTAGAGTATTGAGCCGATTTTTTGGTATTGAAGTTGGTTTTGAAAAAGCGAAGGATAAGAAACACTATGAAGCTAAGGCGCAAGACTTATTGGATAAGAAAAAACCAGCAGCCTTTAACCAAGCTATAATGGACTTTGGCGCTAAGCTTTGTATGCCACAGAACCCGCTTTGTAACACCTGTCCCTTAAGCAAAAAATGTTATGCCTTAAAGAATGACAGAATTGCTGAGCTACCATTGAAAAAAAAGAAGTTGGCTATCAAAAACCGCTATTTCCATTACTTAATTATTCATGCTAAAAAAGGCATTTATATTAAGAAACGTGAGGAAAAAGATATTTGGCAAGGGTTGTATGAATTCTATTTACAAGAACAAAAAGCTACGCCCAAGTTATGGTCTAGTGCAAAGAAATTGGATAGCGAAATACAACTTTTAAGTCATCAAAAAATACATAGTACTTTCTATGAAATAAGAGCAAATGATATTGAATTAGATATGAGCTCTTACCACTTGGTTAACGTTAAAGACCTGAAAAACTATGCGTTTCCAAGGTCTTTGGTTTCTTTTTTAGAAAGATTTGACTATATTTAGCAATAATAAAACGTAACACATTTAATTAAAATTTATACGTTGGTATGCGCGGAGTAAACAGAGTTTTTTTGATTGGCAATTTGGGTAAGAAACCTGAGATACAATATCTTGAGGGAAATATTCCTGTGGCTACATTTCCATTGGCAACAACAGAATCTTTTAAGGATAAAACGGGTAAGCTCAACTCTCAAACGGAGTGGCATACGGTGGTATTATGGCGCGGTCTAGCTGAGCTTGCTGCCAAATATTTAAATAAAGGAAGCCTCATAAATATTGAGGGACGATTGCGCACAAGAACTTGGGAGGATAAGGATAATATAAGACGCCAAAGCACGGAAATTATTGCTACCAACCTAGTTATGCTGGATAAGCGTCCTAATGACGAAAGTGAAGTGCCAGAATTAAATACTCCGCCTTCAGATACACCTTCGGATAAATAATCATTAATTACTTTTGTTGTAAATTCTTACCCCATTGGAACCAGACCCTCTCTCCCTAACAATATTAACTGCAGGCCTTCATTTGGTCTACACCATAGTATTATGGTTCATTGTTTTGCTAAGTATTTTTTACCTAGCTATTGTAAATGTTGCCGAGGTTGCTTTTTTTAGATTATCGGCTAAGGAGCTGAACCAAATAAAGAAGCGCAATAAACCAAATTACAAAAGAGTATTAAGACTAGTTGAGAAGCCCAAGCGCTTATTGTCTAGCTTATATCTTGCGCAGCTATTTTTTATAGTTACGGCTACCATTGCTTGTTACTTAGGGCTTAAAGATTTGTCTGTACCGCAATTGTTATCTTCAGTTATTGACCATACTGTTCTTTATGCTGTATATGATACTGTTTTTATAATAATCATTACTCTTTTATTATTATTGCTCGGCATTGTTATTCCTAGAGTGCATGCGGCTAATAGTAAGTTTAGTTTAAGCTTATTTGCTGCTAATTTTATGGGGCCTATTGATTTTGTTTTTGGTGGCCTGGGCAATTCCCTCGCTGATAGCACACAATTTTTGTTAAATAAAATGGGACTATCGCATACTAAAGAAATGACCACCGAGGAGTTGCAGGAAGCTATTGAAGATGGAAGAAACCATGCAGCTACTATTGAGGAGGTAAATATTTTTAAAAGCATATTAAAGTTTGATGAGATACAGGTTAAGCAAATAATGAAACCGCGCATGGATGTGACGGCACTAAATGCAGAGTATAACGTTAGAAAGGTAAAAGAGATTATCGCGGACTTGGGTTATTCCCGCATGCCGGTATTTGAAGAGCATTTGGATAAAATTATTGGAATTATTCACACCAAAGATTTGTTGCCACATACCGATAATGAAACCTTTGATTGGAAAAGTGTAATGCGCCCAGCCGTATATGTGCCAGAAACAAAGTATGCCGAAAGCTTGCTAAAGGAGTTTCAGCAAAGCCGAAATCATATAGCTATCGTGGTGGATGAATTTGGAGGTACATCGGGTCTTGTTACCTTGGAGGATATTATGGAGGAGATCATCGGTGATATTCAAGATGAATTTGATGACGATGATATCGTAGCAAAGAAAATTAATGAAACTACCTACTTATTCGAAGGTAAGACTTCGATTAATGATGCTTGTCGTTTTGCCTCACTGGCGGTTGATACTTTTGATGAGGTAAAAGGCGAAAGTGATTCTATTGCTGGTTTGGTGCTAGAGTTAGCAGGTAAGTTCCCAATGGTTAATGAGCGTGTTAGTCATGAACAATTCCAGTTTACTGTGCTTAGTTTGGAAGGGAAGCGTATACAAAAGATAAAAATGTATATACAGCCCATCGAAAATGACTAAAAGAGTATAATAATCTAGTCAGTTCTTCGTTTTGCTTACGTCATAGTTATGTAAAAGCTATTATAACATAAGCCATAGTTTTTCGTAAGCATTTGAAAACCATTTATATTTGAAATAATGATATTGAGAAGGTCCGCCTTATTGTCCAGTCTTTGTTTGCTTATAACATTCAGCGTTCAGGCGCAGAATAGTGTAGTAAATGAAATGCCTAGCCGAGCAACAACTGCTATAAATACAGTTGTTGTAAAAGAAGAAGTTGTCGATACATTTAAGCTGTTTTACGTGCGAAAAGTAGCATTGAATAATTATGCGATGCCTACAATCAAACTGATTAATACGAAGACAAAACCACTTAGCTCCACGAAACATTTGGATAAATTACCCTTCAATTACAAGCTCGATATTAAGCTAGGTATGGAACGTAAGAAAGCATTTGCCCAAGTATTTGTTCCACGATATATTAATAGAAACGGTCGTGTTGAAATGTTGGAATCATTTGATTTTGATGTGCAACAAGTCAATGCATCTCAAAAAACAGCAGGTAGCCGCGTATATGCAGCCAACTCAGCATTGGCCACAGGTACTTGGTATAAAGTAGCGATTAGAAATCAAGGTTTATTTAAAATGGATTACAATTTCTTTAAAAATGAATTAGGTATTAATCCAGATAATATTGATCCTCGAAAAATTAAAGTGTACGGCCATGGTGGTGAGATGCTGGCCGAGGGAAATGCAATATTCAGACATGATGACCTAGCCGAAAATGCTATTGAAGTTGTTGGTGAATCTGATGGAACATTTAATGCATCAGACTATGTGTTGTTTTATGCCAATGGTCCGCATAGTATTATTAAAGACAGTGTCAATAAAAGATTTAGTCATAAGCTCAATGTATATAATTATAACGCTTATTATTTTATAAATGTGCAAGGAGCTAACGGTAACCGCATAACTGCTCAAAGTGTTACAGCTCCGGCTAACCAAAGCACATCCACCGGAAATTATTTTAGTTTTTACAACCCTGATTCTTTAAATCTTGGTAAGTCCGGTAAGCGCTGGTGGTCTATTGATTACTCTGATTTACCAGGCAAGAGTTTATCGCGTTCATTTTCATTTGCTACGCCTAATGCTATTGCTTCAGAGCCAACTTATGTAAGAACGAGGGTGTGTGCTATTTCATCATCAGGGACCAATTACTTTAATATTACAGCCAATGGGTCAGCCTTGCATACATTTAGTTTGCTTCCAGTTGGGTTTCAGTATTTTGACCCCATAGCTGAGGATAGCGACTTTACAGCTACCCTTAATAATTATGCTGCCAGTACCTTAAATATAGGAGTAAAATTTACACAAGGAAATAATAGCGCGTTGGGTTACTTAGATTTTATTGAAGTCAATGGTCGTAGAAGTTTAATACAAAATAAATATCAACGATTCGCAGATTGGAATACCGTAGGCGTGGGTAATATAGTGGAGTATGAAATAGGCAATACCAATGCTAATACAAAAGTATGGGATGTTACCGATCCTATAAATGTTGTAAGCCTACCAACTACTGATATTGGGTCCAATAAAAAATCATTTAAACAACAAGCCGATAGCTTGCATACATTTATTTCATTTGATGGTACTTCGACCTTTACTCCAACGGCTGTTGGCGCTGTGGCTAATCAAAATTTACATGCGAGTGTAAACAAGGATTATGTAATTATTACGCACCCTAGCTTTAAAGCAGCAGCCACTCGCTTGGCTAATTATCACACAACAAAGAGAGGGTATCGTTCATTGGTTGTAACACCGCAAGAAATTTATAATGAGTTTTCGAGCGGCTCTCAAGATGTAAGTGCTATTAGAGATTATATTAAAATGCTGTACGACAGAGCATCAACACTAGCGGATATTCCTACTGGTATATTATTGTTTGGCGATGCTTCTTATGATTATAGGAACCTTACAAAGGATAACACTAATTACGTTCCAACTTATGAAACGGATACTAGCTTGGACAAAACCTATTCTTATTGCACTGATGATTTTTACGGATTTTTAGATGATACCGAAGACTTCAATGACTATTCTATTGCCAATACAGTGGATCTAGGCATTGGTCGTATCCCTTGTCAATCAGCTACAGAAGCCAATGGCATTGTAGATAAAATAATTTATTATGATGGAGCAAATTCATTTGGCCCATGGAAAAATGTGATGTTATTTAATGCCGATGATGAAGATGCTAATCACCATTTTAATGATGCAGAACAAATGTCTAAATATGTGACTGACAGCTTGCCGCAGTATAACATATACAAGAATTATATTGATGCTTACGTACAACAAAGTACACCAGCAGGGCCAAGAACGCCTGATGCTCAAGTAGCTTTTAAGAACAGAATATTTAACGGCACCTTCTTAGTTAATTATAACGGTCATGGTGGTCCATTAGGCTGGTGTGAGGAGCGTATTTTGACTATGGATGATATCAATGGATTTACCAATAAGGATAAACTGCCCTTATATATCACAGCCACTTGTGACTTTACACAATTTGACAACCCAGAACTTAAATCTGCCGGGGAGATATTAATGCTTAACCCAGATGGAGGTGCTATTGCATTAATGACAACCACTCGCTTGGTATACGTACCAGGCAATGGCGTTATGAATATTAATTATTTCAAAGGAGGTTTTAAAAAAATTAATGGCAAAGACCCAACTTTAGGCGATGCTTACCGTGATTCCAAGAACATTCAATATTCCAATGCGCTAGGCATTATTTCTGCCACTAACTTTAGAAAGTTTGCTTTAATTGGTGATCCTGGTTTGCCTTTGGCATTTCCAAAGCATAGAGTGGTAACCGATAGTATTAATGGAACGGCTGTCGCAGCATTTACAGATACATTAAAGGCACTAGGCAAGTACACTATATCGGGTCATGTAAATGATGTGGATGGCAACGCGCTGAATAGTTTTAATGGATTGGTGTACCCTACTGTATTTGATAAGCCTAAGCAACTAACGACCTTGGGCAATGATCCGCAAGGAATTGGCACAGCGGGTAGTTACCCAGCCAACTTTTTTGTACAAAACAATACATTGTATAATGGAAAGGCTAGTGTAAAAGATGGTAAGTTTAGTTTCACCTTTGTAGTGCCTAAAGATATTAATTATACAATCGCAGAGGGTAAAATCAGTTATTACGCTAATAATGATACGGAGGATGGTACTGGTTTTTCACTGCCATTAATAGGCGGTAGCTCATCTAATCCCATTGAGGATAATCAAGGTCCTACCATTGAGCCTTTCTTAAATGATGAAAAGTTTGTGAATGGCGGAATAACCAAAGCCAACTCATTATTAATTGCAAAATTGTTCGATGAGAATGGAATTAATTATACTGGTAATTCAGTAGGGCACGATATTACAGCCGTATTAGATGGCAATGCTCAAAATTCATATGTGCTCAATACGTTCTACGAGTCGGATTTGGATGATTATCAGCGCGGTGTGGTTCGTTTTCCTTTAAATGATCTCGCCGAAGGGCCTCATACCCTAATTATTAAAGCGTGGGATGTATTTAATAACTCATCAGAAGCTCGTTTAGACTTTGTGGTTGTAAATGATACTGAAGGGAAGTTAGCACATGTATATAATTACCCCAATCCTTTTAGCACACGCACTCAGTTCATGTTTGAGCATAATATGCCTAATGAAAACTTGGATATTGATATTAAGATATTTAGCATTTCGGGTAGTGTGGTCAAGAATATAAAGCGCACAATTAATACCTCAGGAACGCGTTATGATCAAATATTCTGGGATGGTAAGGATCAATACGGCGATATGCTGGGAAATGGTGTATATCTGTACCGATTGTCAGTGAAAAGTCAAAACGGCTTCTCAGATCAAAAAATTCAGAAGCTATTTATACTTAGATAGGTATATTTATCGTTCATTTGTAGTCACATATTTAATAACAGCTAATAATATCATCGCGTATAGTTTAGAAATCTACTTTATTTTATAAAACACATACTTAATGAATCTTAATAAATTATTGATATGCACTTTATTGCTAAGTGTATTTGCGGCGGATTATGCTTTGGCACAATCAGGAACGGGGAGTGGCAGCGGACAAACTGTAGGGGATGAATATCGTACCATTACAACAGCTGTTCCATTTATGCGTATTAGTCCAGATGCAAGAAGCGGTGGTATGGGTGATGTAGGTATTGCTTTAAGCCCAGATGCGAATGCTCAATACTGGAATGTATCAAAACTAGCCTTAATGAAAAAGGAAGCTGGTGTATCTATATCTTACACTCCATGGTTAAGAGATTTAGTTCCAGATATTAGCTTAACGAATATTGCTGGCTACTTTAAATTTGGCGAGGAAGATAATAAAAATCAAGCGGTAAGCATTGGTCTGCGCTATTTCTCATTAGGAGATATTAGTTATACTGATATCAATGCTCAGAATATTGGAACTGGTAAGCCAAGAGAATTTGCAGTGAGTGCAGGTTATTCTCGTGCGCTTTCAGAAAAATTTGCCATTGGTTTAACGGGTAAATATATCAGTTCAAATATTATTAATGGCGCAGCAACAGCTGGTTCTAACTATAGTCCTGGTAAGTCATTTGCTGTTGATTTTGGTGCTTATTACTCTACACGCATTGGTCCGGATATGGGCGAAGGTTTAGGTTCAAGATTAAATCTTGGCTTAGCCGTGACTAACTTAGGTACAAAGGTTTCATACTCTACTGACCGAAAAGATTTTATTCCAACTAATATTGGTCTTGGAGCAGCTTACGAGTATTATATTGATGAGTATAACAAATTGACATTTGCTTTAGATTTGAACAAATTGTTGGTCCCTTCACCATTAATTCGTTTGGATAGTAATGACCAGCAAGAGTTATATTACCCAACAGACAAGACTGTATTGAGCGGAATATTCGGTTCATTTAACGATGCGCCAGATGGTGGAAGCGAGGAGTTAAAAGAAGTTATGACAAGCGTAGGTGTAGAGTACGGATATCAAGAACAATTCTTTGCCAGAGCAGGTTACTTCTACGAAAGTCAGTTAAAAGGAGATAGAAGATATTTTACATTAGGCTTAGGTGTTAAGTACAATGTATTTGGCTTAGACTTTGCTTATTTAGTTCCTTCTGGTTCAGGTCAAAATAGAAATCCATTATCTAATACATTACGATTTACTTTAATGTTCGATATGGAGAACTTTGGCGAGTTTGTAAAAGGTAAGCCAAAGAAAGAGGACAAAAACGATAGTCGAAAAAGTAAAGACGACTAAATAAACGTTTCTTGGATATAAATTCACTCAGAATAGGACAAGGAGTTGACTTCCATCGCTTAGCGGAGGGGGAAGAGTTTTGGTTAGGCGGTATTGAAGTTCCGTTTGAGAAAGGGGCAGTTGGTCATTCTGATGCAGATGTGTTATTACATGCTATCTGTGATGCCTTATTTGGCGCTTTAAGTTTAGGTGATATAGGAACACACTTCCCAGATACTGATCCAGCTTATAAAGGTATTGATAGTAAAAAGTTGTTGAAACAGACTTATGAGATTATTCAACAAGAAGGCTATTCAATATTAAATGTAGATGCTACAGTATGCTTACAATTACCTAAGCTAAAACCTCATATACCAGCTATGAAATCATGTATTGCTGCTTTGTTGAAGCTAGATATAACTCAAGTATCAGTAAAAGCAACAACAACAGAACAAATGGGATATGTAGGTTCTGGAGAAGGTATTGAAGCACATGCTATAGTTCTTTTGGCTAAATGATAGCCATTTATCAAAAAAAAATAAATAACCACCAAAAAACAAGTAATTATTCATTGAAAAATTATGTTTGATTACCATAATTTTATTATCATTGTAGAATAAATCATAGATGTATGAAAAAAGGAATTTTTAGTTTAGTAATTCTAGCGTGTTTTGTCTTAATGCATAGCAATGTTATGGCGCAATTTGACAATGATATGGTGAGAGTTTATCGTTGGTATAGCTCTGTAGATAAGAATTATGTGACATTGGCAGAAGGAGAAATTCAAGAGGGCCAGTTGCTTCAGTGGAAGTATAAAGATAAGACAATGTTATTCTACGGATACAAGACTCCTGGTCCAGACAGAGTTGCTGTATATCGTTGGACGAACCCAGTAACAAAAGATCAAGTTAGTGTTGCTGAAGATTTCATGCGTGATGCTGAAATGATGCAGCAAGGTTATACTTTAAAATCATTACAGTTCTATGCGCCAATACGCAGAAATGATAATCACATTGCAGTTTACAATTGGTATAAAGTAAAAGCTAAGGATTGGGTTACAGTTCCAGAATTTGGAGATACTGATAAGTATATCAAAAAAGGATGGAGACAGAAGACATTCCAGTTCTACGGAGTACTGCGTAACGAACTAAAGAACTAAAGAACTATAGAATAATATATAGACCCATTGTGCAATGCGCAGTGGGTTTTTTTTATTTAAGCAAATTAGAGATTACCTTTATCGAATTAATATGAAAAAAATTAGAGCGGCAATTACTGCAGTGGGAGGTTACCTTCCTGAAGATAGAATGACGAATGCCGATTTAGAAAAAATTGTAGATACCAATGATGAATGGATAACATCACGCACGGGTATTAAAGAGCGCAGAATACTAAAAGGAGAAGGTCAAGGCTCTTCGGTTATTGCAATAGAAGCAGTGAAGCAAATATTGGAAAAAAGAAATATTAATCCAGATGAAATAGACTTGCTTATTTGTGCTACCACAACACCCGATTATGTTTTTCCTGCAACAGCCAATGTTATTGCTGATAAATGTGGTCTCATTAATGCCTTTAGTTACGACATAAGTGCTGCTTGTAGCGGTTTCTTATATTCTTTGACCACGGGCTCACAATTTATAGAAACAGGTAAGTACAAGAAAGTAATTGTTGTTGGTGTAGATAAAATGAGTTCTATTATTAACTATGAAGATAGAACAACCTGTATCATATTTGGAGATGGTGGTGGTGCAGTTCTTTTGGAGCCAACAACAGAGGATCTGGGTATAGTAGATAGTATTTTAAAATCTGATGGATCGGGTAGGAAGCACTTATATCAAAAAGCAGGCGGGTCAGTAAAACCCGCCACCGTGGAAACGGTTCAGAATAAAGAACACTCAGTCTATCAAGAAGGACAAACAGTATTTAAGTTTGCCGTTACTAACATGGCTGATGTTGCTTACGAAATAATGGAGCGCAACAGCTTAGGAGCTGATGATGTTGCATGGTTGGTACCTCACCAAGCCAATAAACGAATAATTGATGCCACCCGCAAGCGAATGGGAGTATCAGAAGATAAGGTTATGGTCAATATTCATAAATATGGAAATACCACAAATGGCACATTACCCTTATGCCTTTGGGAATACGAAAATCAAATGAAAAAAGGAGATAATATTATTCTTGCTGCATTTGGCGGTGGATTTACTTGGGGAGCCACTTATATTAAGTGGGCCTATGATCCCAAGTAGGTAAGTATTCTAAATAAAAAATAATGAAGCTCACAGATGTGGGCTTTATTTATTTTACAAGCTAGTTAGCCTTAAACAGACCCAATAAGCTCAGCACATTGTTCTTATCTTTGGATGCTTATAAGTTTCAATGGATTCATTAACCCAAATAATATTAGGAGCAGCCACTGGTGAGCTTGTACTTGGTAAGAAAATTGGTAATAGAGCTATGCTGTGGGGAGCGGTAGGAGGTACCATTCCTAATCTTGATGTCATGGGTAAGTTCTTTTTGTCTAATATTGATAATCTTGCCTTTCACAGAGGCATAAGCCATTCAATATTTTTTGCCATTGTTGGTTCTTTTGCTATAGGTTGGATTGTTCAGCAGATTTATAAAAGTGCTTATCACAAATGGATTGCGGTTGTGGCAAAAACATTAGCAACTGTTTTAGTTGGTTTTGCGGCCCACTTTGTTTTTAATATATTCTTTCCAGGTAACTACATACCAATAGTTTTGATTGCTGCTTTATTAGGTGGTTTATTATATTTTAGTAGCAAGCGTAAGTATTTTAGTAATACTTGGGAGGCGCCAAATGCCAGCTTACGTAATTGGCAATGGTTATTTTTCTGGTCCATATTTACACATCCTATTTTAGATTGTTTTACTATGTATGGTACTCAACTATTCGCCCCTTTTTCAAATTATCGGGTAGCTTGGAGTACTGTTTCGGTTGTTGATTTTGGCTATACGCTGCCCTTTTTAATATGTTTAATTATTGCGGCTTTTTATCACAGAGAAGCTAAAGGACGAAGATATTGGAACTATGCGGGTGTTATTTTGAGCAGTGCATATTTACTAATGACTGTTGTAAATAAGGAAAGAGCTAACCAAGTGTTTGAAGAAGCTATTGTAGAACAAAACATTCCAGCAAAGCGCTATATCACCGGCCCTACAATACTTAATAATATTCTATGGAGTGCAACGGTTGAAACAGATGAACATTTTTTTCTAGGGCAATATTCTTTTTTTGATGAGGTGCCTGTCACTTTTAATAGAATTGATAAGAATCACGAAGTGTTAAAAGGCTTAAATACAGACCCCACGGTTGCAACATTGCGTTGGTTTAGTAAGGATTATTTTAATATAATAGAAACGGATAGTACCTATCAATTTAATGATTTAAGATTTGGAACATTTAGAGGAGAAGGCACAAGCAAAGATGATTACATCTTTAAATTTTTACTAAAGGATAAAGGCAATGGCACTTACGCAATGGAAGAAGCTAAAGGTGGCCCGCCCAAAGGAGGGGCAGGTAGCTTGCTAAAAGAATTAATAGAACGTATTAAGGGTTTAAAGAAATAAAAAAAGGCAATCCATATGATTGCCTTTTTAATTAAAATTTAATTTTTCTTATTGACGTTTAGCGTCTTTTGCTGCTTTGCTTAAAGTAGCATGAGGTACTGCTTTTAAACGTTTCTTATCAATTAAGTTGCCAGTCTCTCTGCATATTCCGTATGTTTTATTTTCAATACGAATAAGAGCTTTTTCTAAGTGACCAATGAATTTCATTTGTCTTCCTGCCATTTGACTTAACTGCTCACGTTGGTTAGCCATGCTACCATCTTCCATGCTTGCATAGCGGTTCTCTGTATCGTCTGTTCCTGAACTATCCTCACGAGAGATAAGGCCTTGTAAATACTGTAATTCAGTTTTAGCCTTTATAATTTTTTCATCAATCAACTTTCTAAAGGACTTAAGGTCTTTATCACTATATCTTTTAAACGTTACACCAGATTTAGAACCGCCTAATATTGATTTGCGCTTCTTGGCTTTTCCTAATGTCTTTTTCTTAGCGTTATCACTGGCTAGTTCATGTGTAGCCCGGTGACTAAGAATTTTACCTTCAGTGTTTTTAATAGTCTTAATATTCGTTGGTGCTTTCGGACGGTGTCCTTTGGATTTCTCTCTAATAGACTTTGGTGGTGCCTTTACAGCTTCTTTTGTTTCCATCACTACAGCTCTTCTCGAAACCGTTTTCTCTGGAGCACCTTTCTTTACCGGCTTTTTCGGAGCTGCTTTCTTGGCTGCTTTTTTCGGAGCTGCTTTCTTAGCTGCTTTTTTAGGAGCAGCTTTCTTAGCTGCGGCTTTTTTCTTGGCCATAATTTAAATATTTTTTTCGATTAGAATTGTGAGTTTTTCTTCATTTACCTCTATCTCTATTCCATTGCCAACTGTTGGCACTATGTCTATGCTATCAGCTAAAATTTCCGTGCAAATATAGGAATTAAAAGCATTTATGCTTATAGAAATTTTTTCGGGGGCTGTAAGGCTCACTTTAAGGCGGTCTGTAAGCTCGTAACCCTCGTCTTTCCTGATTTTCTGTATTCTATTGACTAGCTCGCGAGCTATGCCTTCATTCTCTAAACTTTCGTTAATTTCTATATCCAAGGCGACTGTTAATGCACCTTTATTGGTTACGAGCAAGCCCGGAATTTCGTCTGAACTGATCTCAATATCTTCAGCAAGTAGCTCTACTTGGGTTTTATTGACTTCGATATTGATTTTTCCATCTCGTTCAACTTGAGCTATTTTTTCACTATCAAAATCAACGATTTCTTTGGCAACATCTCTCATTAAAGGACCCACTTTTTTACCTAAAGTCTTAAAGTTAGCTTTTGCCTTTTTCTTAATGATATTATTATCTCCGGAAAGGAATTCAATTTCTTTAATGTTTAATTCGCTTTTAATTAAGCCCGCCATGCTTTCAACCTGAGGTTTTGTCTTCTCATTTAAAATGGGAATTAATATCTTTTGTAAGGGTTGTCTCACTTTGATGCTTTCTTTTTTACGAAGCGACAAGCCTAGTGAGCATACATCTTGCGCAAGGCTCATTTTTTCCTCAAGGTCAACATTAATGTTAGCGGCATTAGACTGAGGGTAGCTATCTAAATGAATACTTGAGTGCTTATTACGGCCACTTACTTTATTTAACTCTTGATAGAGCCAATCGGTAAAGAAAGGAGATATTGGCGCCATAAGTTTCATAAGCGTTTCCATACATTCATATAACGTTTGGTAAGCGGCAATTTTGTTTTGATCGTAATCGCCCTTCCAGAAGCGACGACGACATAAACGTACGTACCAATTGCTTAATTGTTGGTCTACAAAATAATCAATGGCTCTACCTGCTTTTGTTGGTTCATAATCATCCAACGCCTCCGTTACTTCAGCAATTAAAGTATTAAGTGTAGAAAGTATCCATTGGTCAATTTCCGGTCTTTGGCTTACTGGAATGTACTCTTCACTAAATGTAAATCCATCAACATTGGCATAAAGAGAGAAGAAACTGTAGGTGTTAAATAAGGTATTAAATGTCTTACGTTGTACTTCGCTAATTCCATTCAAATCAAACTTAAGGCTATCCCAAGGACTTGCATTGGTAATTAAATACCAGCGGGTTGCATCGGCTCCATATTTATCTAATGTAGTAAATGGATCTACAACATTACCTACACGCTTACTCATTTTGTTACCCTTGCTATCCAATACTAGACCGTTGGATACAACGGCTTTGTAAGCAACACTATCATGTAATAAAACGCCTAGCGCATGCAAGGTATAGAACCAACCACGCGTTTGATCTACGCCTTCGGCAATGAAATCTGCGGGAAAATTCTTCTGAAACTTATCCTCATTCTCGAAAGGGTAGTGCCATTGCGCATAAGGCATAGCACCACTATCGAACCATACATCAATTAAATCGGGCTCGCGATACATTTTTGCTCCTGTTGAAGATTTTAGGATCACATTATCTATGTAAGGTCGGTGTACATCCTCAATATTTTTTTCAGGACTTTCGTCGTGTAAGTGTTTTTTTATTTCCTCAATTGAACCGCAACATAACTCTTCGCTACCATCTTCGGTACGCCATATGGGTAAGGGTGTTCCCCAAAAACGAGATCGGCTGAGGTTCCAGTCTACCATATTTTCTAACCAATTGCCAAAACGGCCTTCACCCGTAGATTTTGGTTTCCAGTTAATTGTTTTATTTAGCTCTAACATACGTTCCTTTACAGCGGTTGTTCTTACGAACCATGCATCTAATGGATAGTATATTATTGGTTTATCTGTACGCCAGCAGTGTGGGTAGGAGTGTTCATACTTTTCTACTTTAAAGGCTTTGCCTGCTAATTTTAATTCTACAGAAATATCTACGTTTACATCTATATAATCTGGATCATTTTTATAATCCTTTACAAATCGACCGCTATATTCTCCTGTGCCTTCGACAAACTTTCCTTCTCTATCGACTAAGGTTACAATGCCTAAGTTATTTTTTTGACCAACTTTGTAATCGTCTGCGCCAAAGGCTGGTGCCGTATGTACTATTCCTGTACCGTCTTCGGTCGTAACAAAATCACCAAGGATAATTTTAAAAGGATCTCCATCAATCTTCTCTGGCTTATTAGATTCAAAAGGTAAAAGTTGCTCGTAACGGACACCTTCGAGTTGACTTCCTTTGAAGCTTGTAATTATAGTCCAAGGGTTTACTTTACTATCTTCTTCGAAGGAAGCGTCTTGACCTTCCGTCTTAAGATACTTGCCAATAAGTGCTTCGGCAATGACTACAAATTGTATATCCTTTGTATAGGGGTTTTTCGTTTTAATAATACAGTAATCAATATTTTTCCCAACGGTTAAGCCAAGATTAGAGGGTAAGGTCCAAGGTGTGGTTGTCCATGCTAAGAAGTTAACGGCTTCATTTTGCGTAGCCTCAAATAAAAACTGAGATTGCTCATTCTTTACGGCACTGAATAATACGGTTGCACTTGTGTCTTTTACATCTTGATAAGTACCTGGTTGGTTTAGCTCATGTGAGCTTAAACCCGTGCCTGCAGCTGGGCTATAGGGTTGTATGGATACGCTTTTGTATAGATAGTCTTTGTCGTGCAAGGTTTTTAGGCAAGACCATACACTTTCTACATAATTATTTTCATAGGTAACATATGGATTTTCGAGATTAACCCAATAACCCATTTTCTGTGTAATATCATCCCATTTATCCTTAAAACGTAGGACTGTTTCACGACATTTTTTATTGTAATCTTCTACTGAAATTTTTGTTCCAATATCTTCTTTAGTGATACCCAATTCTTTTTCTACACTTAACTCAATAGGTAAGCCATGTGTATCCCAGCCCGCCTTCCGATTAACTTGGTAGCCTTGCATAGTTTTATAACGGCATACTAAATCTTTAAGTGCACGTGATATTACATGGTGTATGCCGGGCATACCATTGGCCGAAGGTGGTCCTTCGAAAAATACAAATGGAGTGGCTCCTTCGCGCTGATCAATACTTTGCTGAAAAGTGTTTTCTGCCTGCCACTTAGCCAAGATTTCTTGCTCAATGCTTGGCATTGCTAACTGTTTTGGGATATTATATTTAGCCATAAAAGATGGTAAAATTAACTTTTGTAGCGGACTACGCCAACTTAGAGCTCGTTATTAAGCTTCAAACTCATTTGTACTTTAGAAATGACATTTTGTACAGCTGTGGTAGGCTTTAAAATTGTATTTTAGATTCTGAATTCATGTTTTTATTTAAGCATACTTATATTTTTTGCCTACTAGCAGTTCTGCTGACTACACCTGCGCTCTGTCAGGATAGTACTAAATCGATGCAAGGCAAGTTAAAAAAGCTTGTAGATAAGTTTAATAAATCAAGTTATGTGGTAGCACCTATAATTTCCTACCAACCGGAGACTAGTTGGCAATTTGGAGTTGGCGTTAAGTACTTGTTTAGACCTAAGAATTATGATTCGAGTGATACGAGAAAATCTTTTTTTGCCGGAGCAATCAAATATACTGTAAAACGACAAGTTTTATTTACCCCGGCAATAGTGATTTTTACTAATCATGAAAATTTCTTATTGGATGGTAATTATGTCTATAAAAAGTTTCCTCAAAATTATTTTGGCACAGGATATAATACCCGAATTGAAGATAAAGAGTTAGTAGACTTGCAAGAACTTCGATTAGAACAGATTTTGTTTAAAAAAGTACAAGACAAGTTATTTGCTGGAGGTGGCGTTCGTTATTTAAATATTTTTGATGTGGCACAAAAAGCTGATGGACTGCTAATTAAAGATAAACCAACTGGTTGGGATGGGTTTCAATCCATTGGGTTAACGGCTAATCTACGCTTTGATAATCGAGATAATGTATTAAATGCTTTTAGTGGGTCTTACATTGATTTTAGAGCAGGGCTTATGAGAAAAAGAACAGGTATAAAAGGTAACTACTCATTATATCGATTAGATGCCCGAAAGTATAATAAACCTTTTGAGCACAGGAACGACGTGCTTGCTGCGCAATTTATGTATCAAGCAGCTCCAACAGGAGACGTTCCTTTTACAGAATTATCTTTTCTTGGTAGCGATGGATTGATGCGCGGTTATTACGGTCGCAGATATATTGATAGATACTTTATAGGTGGTCAAGTAGAGTATAGGTTAGCTCTTCCGCATAACTTTGGTTTAGTAGGTTTTGCGGGTTTAGGCGAAGTGTACAATACGTCTAATGATATACAGTTGAGCCACTTAAAATATTCCATTGGTACAGGAATTCGTTATAAAATTATACCTAAGGAGAATATCAATGTCCGTTTTGATATTGGTTTTGGAAATGGTTCCACTGCTTTTTATATGAGTATTGCCGAAGCTTTTTAGAAGTCCGTTGCCAATGATAAATGCCACATTGGTTTAGGATTACCTTCAATATTCCATGCAGCATCTAAGCGCATGAAATATCCTAATAATCTTGTACGTACACCTACGCCATATCCCCAAGCAAGAATGTTTTCTGTGCTTTCTAATAGCACATTTACATTACCACCATTAATTTGTTTTGTAATAGAAATATTATCTTCATTAGGCATTAGTCCTCGCCATGCCGAACCAATATCTGTAAATGCCACTAACTGTAGGTTGCGTAAAAAACCAGATTTAATATTTCTTTTGATAAAGGTGTTATGAATAGGTAGTCTTATTTCTTCATTAATAACAGCGTAGCTATTTCCATTTCTTGCTTGAAGTTTATAACCACGAAGGTTTGTTGCTGTAGTCTGAAAAGCGTAATTCTGTTCTGGGTCTGGTGGGTTATTGGTTTCTATAGCATTAGCAGGGTTAATAGTAATTGGGTTATCCACTCCGCCTAAGTAATAAAGAAGCTTAGCATTTCCTCCGCTAAAACCTGCCGCTACGCGCGAAGCTAAAATACAGTTCTTGTAAAGGGTGAGGTAGTTTCTGGCATCAATACCAAAGTTGTAAAAGCCTTGGGTAGGGCCACTAAGCCTATATTGATACTCGCCGTATACTTTGGCCCGCGTGCCTTTCCAAATGTTTAATAATGGATTAACTGTATTGTCATGAATGTATTCTAACCTTGAGAAGGTCCAGAATTGTTGCTGGTTAGGAAACGTAATGTTGTATTGATCCTTTGCTAAATAGCGAATACGGTCGTAACGAATACCAACACTTAAATGTAAACTGTTGACCGGATTGAATGGGTGTACAAATTTGCTTTCTAAATAATCTGTACTTGTCTTTCCTTCAAATGTTATGTATGGTGTTGAAAAGGTATCTGGCGCTTGGGAAGCGTCGTAGGTTACATTTCTATGGGTGTGGAAGTAGGTGATTTTCCAATCTCTGCGCTTTCTTACATTAGCAAATTCAAGAAAATAGGCAAGCCCGTTAAAATCTAAAGGCAGCCTTATGCCTCCTGTTATTTTATAGTCTTCCATAATATCATTAAGGCTCATAGTTACAAAGCCTCCAAGACTTGGAAACTGAAAACCTTGACCTTGCTGATAAGGTTGATAGCGTGTAAAGAGTAATGAATTATCGAGTGAAGAAATAATAAAGTCAGGATAGAAGGTTGGCTTATATTTTTTTCGCTTTAGTTTAAATAATGTGTTGTCTGAGTTTTTCTTGCTGAAACGATTTAGCTTTTTATTGCGCCCGCTAAATATGTTATAGAGGCTCGATGTTGTGTCTATATTTTTGTATTCTGTGATGTAAGGAGCGGCTACTTCTTTTTTTTCTTTTTTATTTTCTTCTTCTCTTACAATCCTTGGAGAAGGCGGGTTCTGAGCGTCCCAGTCATAGAGTTTTTGTAAGGATGTATTATATACTTTGTATTCGCCTTTAACCTTTATTAACTCCTGTAAGGTGCCGTTTTGATGTTGATATTGCTGAGATAATATATTGTAAGGAATATCTGCCGTTGCACTTTCGGTAAATGTTGTTTGTAGACTATCGTTCTTATCAAAACTAACAATTGTTCTTAACCGCTTACCGTCTAACTCTTCTATATAACTAAAGTTGTCTAAGCCATATTGAACTGGCTGTACAATTTTTTTGTCCGTGTCGGTTACTTGAATAACTTTTTTCTGCTGCGTTTCATCGTAAAAATATACATTGAAGTTATCATCAAAGTTTTGGCTCTTTTGAGCTATTGGGTCGTCTAAGGTCAACCTTGTTCTGTTCGATAAAAATAATACTCCATTACGCACGCCACTGTTTACATAAGAAGGTTCTTTATCATCAAATCGGTCATTGGTAATATTAGTCACTCGATTGCCTCGAATGGTATATCTAAAGATGTCGCTTTGACCTTTTTTTATTCCGGAGAAAATAAACTCAGCTTCATTAGCCGTAAAGCACATGCCGGTTACACGTTCTATTTTTCTTGATGAAATAATCTTGGTGTATTTAGCCTGGGTTATAGCATTATACATTCGGAGCACCAATTGGTTCTTATAAGGATATAAAATGGCCAGCTGCTTGCCACTTGGGCTCCAAGCAATTAAAGGGTAGTTTGGATCATTCGTTTCTCTAGTATTTCTTAAACCTCCTGTTATTAATACCTTGCTATCCTTAAGGTCAGTTTCTTGTAAGTAAATAGACCAGATGCCTTCCTTCTTTTCTACATAAGCCAACTGGCGACCATTGGGTGAAAGGTGAAAGTTGTTATAGGCAGCTGCAAATTTTGAGGGGAGTGTGGTAATAAGCTTTTTGCCAAAATTACTATCAACATCCGCTGCAATAGGTCTCGCATAGAATTCACTCCATTCTTGATATACGCTATCTGCATCTTTACGCAATACACTTACGAGTGCATCATTTACTCCTTTGCGATAGCGGGTAAGATATAACAAGTTAGATACGTAGCTTGTCCCGTATTTTATGGATAGGAAATTCCAAAAGGAATGACCTATTAAATTAGGTTTAATATTAGCTAGTTTTCTAAAACTGTTCGTGGTGTCTTTTTCAATAATGCTTGTAACTTCAGTAGCTTTCTCAGGAGTCCAATCTTCAGAAATATATTGAACATAACCTTGTGTGTACCACTCAGGCAAGTTCATTTTAATGGCATTCTTTACAACTTCCTTAATATTGTTGCCAAATAGCATATTATCTTTTATCACTTTGGCTATTCCCTTGCGCACTTGATTTTTTAAATCTTCATGACTTCCGGTAAAGTAAATGGGGATATTATCGCCAACCACTTCTACCTTACCTCCATCGGCTTGATTGAAATCTTGATCATTTTGACGGCCAATATTTGTTTGTACGTAGTCGTTGTAATTGTTGTAAATGATTAAGTTTAACTTTCTTGGCAATCGCCCACCCATGATTTGTACAATATTACTTAGTTCCTGCTCGGCATCACTTAAAATAAACTTCGCTATTTCCTCACCAGGTCTATAATAAAATGCTCTGAAGTGAGTGCTGTCAAAATACTTCCAAGTAAATGTGCGATACTGAATACGTTGTTGTCCAAAGGTCTCCCACGAAGCCTGACCTTTGGCTAGAGTAGCTATAGAGAGGCTAAAGACAAGTAGAATAATAATTTTTTGAACAGCACGAGTCATGTAACATTAAAATTACGTTTTTTACAATTATCAATTTCAATGTGAATGTAAGTTTATTGTTGTTTGATGTTAATATTATTGCAATATGATACGCGTAGAATCAATGGTTTTTAGTCCTTTTCAAGAAAATACTTACCTACTAATTAGTGAGTCCAATGAAGTAATAATTGTCGATCCTGGCATGTATGGCAGCCCCGAGCTCAATAGAATGTTAGATTATATTAGAGCAAATGAGTTAGAACCTAAGCAAGTGCTGCTTACACATGCACATTTGGATCATATTTTTGGACTAAAGGGTTTATTAGAAAATTACGACATGCCATTTTTTATCCATGAAAAAGACTTGCCAGTTTACGAAACTGCAGAAGCGGTTGCCGCTAATTATGGCGTAGAATTATCATTGCCGGATAAGAAGTATGACTTGATTTCAGAAAATGAAAAGGTGGCTTTTGGTGGTCAGCAATTAGAAATACGTTTTGTCCCAGGTCACTCTCCAGGAAGTATTTGTTTTTATTCTAAAGATGATCATTGGGTTATTGGTGGGGATGTACTTTTTCAGAATAGTATAGGTCGCACGGATTTGCCAGGTGGCGATACGGATACCTTGCTGCGAAGTGTACAAACCCAGATTTTTACCTTGCCAGATAATACAATCGTATATTCTGGTCATGGTCCGAGTACAACCGTTGGTTTAGAGAAGATGAATAATCCTTTTTTTAAATAAAAAAAGGGCCAATTTTAATGCTACTTAAAAACATATTTCAAACCCAAAATGGGTACAAACCCCAAATCATAAGCAGTATTATTGTATAATTGAGCATCATCTATAGTCAATTGTCCATTCGTTTTTTCTGTACTGGTATATTCTCCTTTGACTTTAGTGTAATTAAAGGTCATATTCAAGTCAGCGCCAATGTACAAGCCTTTATATAGTTTATAATATACGCCTTGCCCTGCATGTAGCCCAAATCTATGTTCGTTGGGTAAGATTACTTCCACTATGGCAAGGCTTGTTTGTACATTGCTACTATCTATCACTGTTCTATCCCCAGCAATATTTAACTTTCTGAATGTGGCGTAAGTGATTGCTAGTTGCGAGTATAATCGAAAGCGCTTATACTTATTGAGCTTACCAATATGTAGTTGTGCATTATAATACTTGCGAGTATAAACTTCAAATGTTGTTGTAATACTTATTACATTAGATTGTACCACTTTAGTTGTTGATGCTGGCGAATTATAGCCGATACCCAAGCCCACATAGAGGTCATTCTTCATAAAGTGATTGTAACCTGTAAGGTAACTGAAATCGTTAACTTGGCTTATATCATTCATAGAATTATCTTCAATTATTTTATAATTGTAACCCGCTAAAGAATTTAAACCCACAAAGACTTCGCCTGTTTGTGCTTGCGCATTTATTCCTATTAAGATGAAGATGAAGAGTAAACTACTTTTTTTCATGACTAAAAATTTTATAACTCATTATTAGTTGCCCCCAAATCTCAAACTCAATAGCGTTAGATATTTCGCGTCTATTATAGGTTAGTTTTTTGTTCTTGGTATTAACAATCTCATAGCGAAGATTAGGCATAAGCTCAACACCCAAAGTTAAGTTACCCATTAATTGATAATAAGCACCTCCCTTAAGTGCTGGCTGAAAAGTCCAAATATTGGGATAAGTTCTACTAAAATTACCATAACGAGCGAAGTTTTGAGGGCTTAAGTCTGTTGAACCATTATAATGATGTTCAAAATAGTCCTTATGATTGAGCGATGCATAAATTTCTGCACCATAACCCAACTGCAAGTTTCCTATTCTTTCAAAGCGCATATAGTCCAACATTAGCCTATAGGTTTGATTCTGGTTTGTACTTGTATACTCATATAGACGAGCCGTTGTATCGCTAGGAACATATTGAACATATCTGCGGTTCCTATCCCATTTTAAACTTGAGTAGCCTAACCCAAGTGAAATTCGATACTTATTTTTTTTATAAGACGAAACCCCAGCTATGTAATTTATTGGATAGTTTAAAACCTCATTGGAATAAGCAAGTTCCTGTCTCAACGATTGCAATTTCCTATTACTTCGATCCATATTTCGCAAACCAACAAAAATATTAAACTCTTGAGCATAAGCCCCTTTGGCCAAAAAAAATAGGCTTAAAATAAAAATGCGCATACTATAGTTTCTGAATTTTAATCGCTTGAACGTGTTTTTTATTGTTGATACGCAATATATATGTTCCGATGGATAAGTGTGTCAAAGCTATAAGGTTTTCTCCTTTTAACAGCTTCCCTTTTTTAACTATTGCTCCATTAAAATCATAGATAGAATATTCACCTTCTTCTAGTAATGCTACCGAGATATTGTCATAGAACAATGTAGGATAAACTTTAACATCCAACTTATCGTATTTATTTATTGCGGTTGGCCACTTTTCAAAATAGACAAAGAATTTATTTGATGCAGAGTCAACCGTAACTCCAGGTGTATTTGAAGACAAATCTATTTTTACAAACTCAGATGGCGGAGTAACATTGATGCTTCTATAATATTGGATGTGTTCACAAGATGATTGTAGTCCTCCTGCATTAAACTTAGTCATGGTACAGGTCGTACTTGTATCAGATCCGTAATCGGAACCAAAAACAGCCACGCAGTTTACTCCTTCAGCTGAAAATACACCAATGCTTGCAGTAGATACAAAGGGGTCATTCGAGTAAGTTGTATTAAAGGAAAATGGATAATTAGGTGGAATTGAAGGATGGTAAATGAATAAGTAATTATTTAAACCAGTGTTTAATAAATCAACTCTAAAAACAGCGGGTGCCACCGGTTTAAAACCAATCATAAATTCTGCTTCAGGCTGGCATTCATTGGCGTGTATACCAATATTACTTCTGTTGGTATTTTGATGAAACGACCAATGTCCAATTAGAGCATCAGCAGCTGGGCTAAATACTGGGTCCCCTTTTTTCTCAAAGTAGCCTCTTCGAAGGCTAATATTCTCTATCTCATTAAGGTTCAAGTCATAATTAAGCATGTAATTAAACGGGTCTTGAACAAATAACACAGGATCAAATGAGTTGTTTGGATTATTTGAAAATTTCTGACCTATTTTATCCAATACTATATTACCCTGCATTAATTCTAGACATGCGTATAATTCAAAATCCATGCCTGCTGAAAGCTCATCCGCCATTCCTTGTAAGTTCAAATCGGCATTGGAATTACAGACTACATGCACTTCGCCAGCATTGATAATCCCATCCATGGGAAAACTATAAACGTTCAGCATCAAATCTGTTAACTCTAATTTGTAAGCAGCTAAGTTTATAGGCATATCTGTTGGGTTATAAATCTCAATCGCATAATTTAAGTCAAAAAAGTTGCCGTTCTGACTTTTGCCAAAGGTTATTTCAGAAATGAATAAGTTCTCGCAATCACCCATTGGTGGGTTTGTATTTTGAGCATTTGTGCTTGTAGGAAATATGCTGATAGTCATGCAAAGGACTAAAGAAAACAATGTTCGTTTTGTCATAAGTTGGTTGTTTTATGTTTTTAAAGATAATATTAAATTAGCAAATTTAATAATTGGGTAATCGTTCTGTGTTATAATTGTTTAATTCGTCCGTGATCTTTTGTTCAAGCTACGAAATCGAAGTAGCAGATTAGAAAAAAAGGACAACTTAATAAGTTGCCCTTGCGTATATTTTGATAGTTTAAATTTTACTGTACAATCATTTTCTTAGTAAGTTTCTGGTTACCATGTATCATTTCATAATAATAAATTCCTGCACCTAAGTTACCGCGGTCTACATTGATATCGCGCGTTCCAGCTGGTACATCATTTTCATAAATCTTGCGCACTTTACGCCCCATTTGATCGTATAAGTTTATTTGTACATCACCACCGGTTGATCTGAAACGTATTGTGGTATGTTCAATAAATGGATTTGGGAAATTTTGTTCAAGGCCAATGGTATTGATAGGTGAGGGCGTATCAACGGTATCAACGGCTTGTTTAAATATAGGTAAGGTTTGGAATGAACCTCCGTTTAACACATCTTCGGTATCACTAACACTCATCTCAAACCAATCGCGTAATATACTTGCATATACATTACGGAAATCATGTTGCATTGGCACATTATCACTGGTCGTTGCTACGGCTGGTAATACTGGACTAGTACCTAAAACAGCAGGGTTAACATGCTTACCAAATACCATCATTGGCGCTGATGAACCATGGTCCGTACCGCTACTCGCATTAGATTTAATTCTACGGCCAAATTCTGAGAATGTGGCTCCTGCCACAATATCATCCTTACCAAGCATTTGTAAGTCAGTCTGGAAAGCGCTAATTGCTTCAGATAATTCGCTCATTAAAACAGCGTGTCTTCCAAAGCTTGTGTTGCTCAAATCTACTTGATTATCGTGCGTATCATAACCACCTTGACGTACAACATACACAGGGGTTTTAAGCCCTCCAGAAATTAGTTTGGCAACAATTTTAAGTTGGTCCGCTAGGCTATTTCCTGTTGGGTAGGTAGCTGCATTGCTTCCTAAGTTAGCTGCGTTCTGTATTACTTGAGTATAAGCTTGAGTTTGTTGAGCAATAAATCTTATAAAGGTCAATTCATTACCAGCTGGGGTATTTGGAGCTGGATCTACTTGGCCCGTAACAATATTATAGAACGAGCTGATGCTAGACAAGGCTAATCCGTTTAAACCATTCACGCCCGAAAGCATAGGCCCTACAGAGGTGCCAATTTGAATAGCCAATGGATCCAAGAAGTTAGCATCTGGGTAGGCTTGTGGCGCACCAGGAAACTCTTTGTCAATCATGCGACCAATCCAACCTGTTGCTTCATATACATTAGAGTCAGAGGCGCTAGACCAAATATCATTGGATCTGAAATGCGAGAAGTTAGGATTTGGGTAACCTACTCCTTGTACAATATTAAGCAAGCCATTATTAAACATGTCGCGCATACCTGTCATAGAAGGGTGTAGCCCTGTATTAGGTTGTCCCGTAAGGCCAAGTACATTCGCTTGAGGAATTAAGATATTCGATCTGGCAGCGGCAAGTTCCGAATATCTATCTAAGTTGATAATTGTATTTAATCCATCATTTCCTCCAGAAAGTTGAATGAGGACGAGGATGTTTCCATTAGTCGCTCTGTTTTTAGCTAAGGCGGATAAAAATTTACCTTCACCAAATGCATTTACAGTTAAACCATTTAGGGAAAGAGCGGCCGAAGCCGTAGCTGTCATTTTTATAAAGTCTCTTCTTTTCATTTTATAGTTGTTTTTGGTTTAGCTTAAATGGTGTTCTGCCATTCTTAGCATTTCGGTGAGCATTGTATTTAATCTTGTTCTAACTGTTCCTGCAAATGTTGTATTGGTTGGCGCGTTAATATAGTCGTTCCAAGCATTGGTCCAGTATATATTTGAGGTTTGTCCGCCTAATAATATGCTCTTGTAATAATCTTTTAAAGATTGTGACAAGTCTACACCCAAAAGATATTCTACAGCCTCATTTACAACTACATCAGGGTCGCTTGGGTTGGATAGGCTTTGGGCGTACACCAATACGTCATGTTTTAATCTTGCATTGGCCGATACATAATATCCATTCGTATTTAAAAGCTTGTCTGTTGCTTTCATTCTTTTAGGTAGCGTATCGGAGTTAATCCACATTTGATGATAGTGTGGGGTTTGATAATAAGCAGGCCAACCACTTACACTTGGCGGGTCTCCTATATTTTGACCTGCCAGTGCTGCATTTCTTACAATTCTATAGTAAGATTTATACTCGTCTTCTATTCCAATGGCGGGATCTACAGAAGCTTCCATACTTCTAAACGAACCTGCATAGAAGTCAATGGGTGTTCTGATAATACAATCCATGGTATTAGGCTCAAAGAAATGATCACTCTTAAATAATTGAGCAAGCATTGGTTTTATTTCCCAGTTATTATTAATTAAAGTTTGTGCTAGTCCATTAATAATGGTGTTTTCAATGTTAGTATCTATATCATAGTAAATAAAGAATCGGTACACCTTACGGGCAAAGTATTTAGCAACATCTTGATCCTTTGAAAATAGCATGTCCATTAAGTCATTAATCTCATTAGCACCTGCAACACCCGTCTGACCATTAATAATGGTATTGTTGTAATAACCAGAAAACTGCTTATTCATGGTTTCATGTCTCGTTGGATCAAATGATGTAGTTAACGAAAGAGTGTCATAGCGCCAACCAGTAAGCACTTTAGCTGCTTCTTGCACATCAAGTTCAGAAAACTGTACTGTTCCTTTTCCTACTGTAAATAACTCTTGAACCTCACGAGCATAATTCTCATCAGGAGAGTTTTTTACATTAAAATGCCCATTTAAATAACGGAGCATGGAACCGTCTTTGGATAATTCAGTAATAAATGTTTTTAAGTTACCTAATGCATGCGTGCGCAATAGGTTCATGTATTTGTATAGGAAGCGCGCATCTGATGCTACCGAAAATTCAACAGGATAATGGTTACTTAAGAAAAGAACCATTTTTTCATGAATACTCATGTTCTGTGTTACTATATTCTTCATCCACCAAGACTTTAGAGACAAGCGTCTATAGTAATTCTGTGTACCATCACCATAGGCCGCATTAACCCATGGTTGTCCGTAACCAACATTAGTAATATCAGCATAGATGTTTTCATAATAGTTAACCGGTGGAGCTGGGTTGGGGATTGGATTGTTTAATAAAGCATCTACTGCTTGCGATGGTGTTAAGCCAGCTATAGCAGCCACATCACTTCTTTTTACTCCGAACATTAATCGACGGATTAAGTGCTTTTGTTGCTTTACAGTCCAAGCTCCTGTATATACGGAGAGGCCTGCTCTCGTTTTTTTTGTGTTTAAGGGAAGAGATTTATTAGCGTACTTTTTAAAAATCTCGTCATTGTTTATATCATAGCTAGTATTTACCAACTCTTTGGTATCACGAGTATGTTGGTCGTGCTTGTTATAGTCTCCCATATTCATTTGGTTTTTTGTACATTCTAAATTTAAGATTTTTTTTCGAAATAATTTACCATAGATTTTAAATTAATGCAGTTCAAATCTTTTGTTCCTAGTTTTGAGTGCACATTTCATGCCATTTCCTATTGCCGAGACATATTTTTTTAATCATGATTGGAAAGTCTTTCCATTTCAAAAAGAATGTTGGGAGCATATTGCGCAAGGAAAGAGTGGATTGCTCAATGCGCCAACCGGATCAGGTAAGACATTTGCCATATGGTTCGGGATATTAGAGAAATTGGCTAATGAGAAGAAATTAGGTAAGCGAAAGAAGCGCATTAAATGTCTTTGAATAAAGCCACTCCGCGCTTTGTTTAAGGAAATATATAAATCTTGTGGTGAGGTGAAAGAAGAAATGGAACTGCCATACGAGCTAGGATTACGTACAGGAGATACAAGTGCCAAAGAGCGAAAAAAGATTAAAACATCCGCACCTGATTTATTAATTACTACGCCCGAAAGCCTGCATGTGATGTTATCGCAAAAAAACTACAGCGATTATTTCTCCGACTTAGAAATGATCGTGGTTGATGAATGGCATGAATTAATTGGCAGTAAAAGAGGTGTGTTAGTAGAATTGGCCTTGAGCCGATTAAAAACGGTACAACCCAACTTAATGATATGGGGCATAAGCGCCACCATTGGAAATTTAGAACAAGCACAACAAATATTATTGGGTCATCATTTCGATAAAAGTGTGTTAGTCAAAGCCGACATAGAAAAGAAAATGGTGTTCAAAACCGTTTTTCCTGATGAACTAGAAATATTACCATGGGCAGGACACCTTGGATTGAAAATGGCGCCAAAAGTAGTTGAGATTATTGCTCAAAATAATACGACACTCATTTTTACAAACACACGAGGGCAAGCCGAAGTGTGGTACAGAACTTTATTAGAAACAGAACCTGAATTGGCAGGATTAATTGCTTTGCATCATGGTTCCTTAGGAAGTGATATTCGTAATTGGGTAGAAGAACAATTGCATTTAGGAAAATTAAAAGCAGTAGTCTGTACCTCAAGCCTAGACCTGGGCGTAGACTTTAGGCCGGTAGATACAGTAGTGCAAATAGGCTCAGCCAAAGGTGTGGCACGTTGCATACAACGAGCCGGTCGGAGTGGTCATAGACCCAACTCTACAAGTACCTTATATTTTATACCAACTCACTCGTTAGAAATTATTGAAGGATCCGCCATTCGTCAAGCCAAAGAAAATAATCAGTTAGAAGAACGCTTGCCTTACATCCGTTCCTTTGATGTGCTCATACAATATTTAGTAACACTTGCTGTGGGCGGAGGTTTTGTTGAGGAAAATATTTATAAAGAAGTAAAAAGTACCGTTTGCTTTGAAAGTATAACGCACGAAGAGTGGAAGAAGTGTATTTACTTTTTAGTTGAAGGTGGCGAAACCTTGGGAGCCTATAATGAGTTTAGAAAGTTATACAAGGACGGTGATGGGATTTATAGAATGATCAATCGAAAGCAAAGTATGCGGTACCGAATGAATATTGGTACGATTGTAAGTACCGGTATGCTCAATGTAAAGTTTAAAAATGGTAAGCGCATTGGGGTCATGGAAGAGTGGTTTATTTCGCGCATGGAAGTGGGCGATGGTTTTTGGTATGGCGGACAAAGTTTAATATTTCTTGGGATAAAAGACATGGACGCTTTTGTAAAAAAAGGTACAAGTAAAAAGGGAAATATTCCTTCCTTCTTAGGCGGTCGCATGCCATTAAGCACGGCCTTGGCAAAGAATATTCAAAACAAAATCCATACCTATCAAACCCAAGGTGGAGTAGATGATGAGTTGAAATTTCTTGCACCATTGTTTGATTATCAAGAGGCGCAATCATGCTTGCCAAAGAACAATGAATTGCTTATTGAAAAGCTGAATTTGAAAGATGGTTGTCATGTAGTTGTCTATCCATTCGAAGGCCGATTTGTGCATGAAGGTATGAGCTCAATTATTGCTTCGCGTATTTCTCGGATAAAGAAAATATCGTTTTCAATAGCCATGAACGATTATGGATTTGAACTGTTGAGCGATCAAGATATTCCGATTGAGGAAGCCTTAGCTCAAGATTTATTTTCGCCCAATAATCTTAGTCAGGATATTTTAAAGACGGTTAATTTGCCCGAAATGGCAAAGCGTAAGTTTAGAGATATTGCGGTTATTTCGGGTTTGGTATTTAATGGTTTTCCGGGTAAAAATCCTAAAGCCAAACACTTGCAAGCGAGCGCGCAATTGTTCTTTAAGGTCTTTGATGAGTTTGATAATAATAATTTATTATTCAAGCAAGCTTTTGAAGAGGTGTTAGAGTTTCAGTTAGAGTTTGCACGTTTGCAAAAGGCATTTGAAATAATAAGCAAACAAAAAATAAGATTAGTGAAGCCAAAGCAGCCAACACCATTTTCCTTTCCTATTTTAGTCGATGGAATTAGAGAAAAATTTTCGAATGAAGATTTATTATCGCGCATTACACGTATGCAAAAAGAAACAGAGTGGAATTAAAAATAGGCACACAACATTTTTTATTACAAGGACAAAAAGCCTTGTATTGGCAAGAGCAAAAAATGCTTATTGTGGGAGATGTGCATTTGGGTAAGGTATCCCATTTTCGAAAGAATGGTATTTTTTTACCTGAGCAAATTGTGGCTCAAGATATAGCCCGCTTACAAACTTTGATGGATGCGTTTAAGCCTAAAACTTTTTGTGTATTAGGCGATTTGTTTCATAGCGATTATAATAAAGAATGGAATAATTTTAAAGCATTTCGAGAGGACAATAAGCAGGTAGATTTTTTATTGGTACAAGGCAATCATGACACCTTGCATCCTTCTTTTTATGCGCAGTTGCCTATGCAAGTTGTAACCACCTTTGAAAGCGAAGGTATACTCTTAGTGCATGAGACAATAGAAGGAAATAGTTCATTTCAAATAACAGCGCATGTGCACCCAGCTTTTTTAATGGTTGGTAGAGCCAAGCAGCGCTTGCGATTGGCTTGTTTTTATAAAAAGGAAAAGGAATTGATTATTCCTGCCTTTGGAAAATTTACGGGCATGCATACCATTAAGAAAAAAAAGAATGAGCAAGTTTTTGCCATTGCCGAAGACCAATTAATAGCATTATAAAATGATTAAAATAAAATTCAAACAAACGAAGAATAAATTTAAATATCCCTTTAAAACAGCGCATGGTTTAAAAGAATATCAAGAAAGCTTGATGGTGGCAATAACCTACAATGGATTAATGGGTATAGGTGAGGCGCCTGCCATAAGTTACTATCCTGAGACAATGGAAAGCATGATCGGTGTATTGCAACAAAATGCGCAAACGATAGAGCGATACGCTATTAACGAGCCAAAACGTTTTTGGCATTTTCTACATCATTTATTACCGGCCAACCCTTTTCTAATAAGTGCCTTGGATATGGCGTATTGGGATTTGTATACCAAGATGAAAGGGCAGTCTTTGCAAGAAATTGCGGAATTGGAAAGGAACAATAGTCTAGCAACAGATTATACGCTTGGACTTGATACGGAAGAGGAAATGCTCAAAAAAATGGCGGATAATCCATGGCCTATTTATAAAGTAAAAGTAGAAAATGAAGCGTCGATTAATACATTAGAAAAGTTGGTTGAGCATGGTAATAGTAGGTTTAGAATAGATGCCAATGCTGCTTGGACTTTTGAAGAGGCGAAGAAGTTTTTACCACGATTAGAAGCTATCAATATTGAGTTGATAGAACAACCTTTGGCCAAAGATAATTTTGAAGAGAGTGAACAATTGAAAGCGCTCACTAATATTCCAATCATTGCAGATGAAGCTTTTCAAGGAATGAAAGATTTAGTAAAGTGTGCGCAAGCCTTTGATGGAATAAATATAAAATTGACTAAATGTAGTGGCTTATCGCCCGCTTTGGATATTGTTCAAGAAGCAAAAACGAAAGGACTTAAGCTTATGTTGGGCTGTATGAATGAAGCCGAACAGGGCATTTATATGACCGCACAGATTGGTCATTTGTTTGATTACATAGATTTAGACGGAGCCCATTTATTAAATATTCCATTAAAGAAGTTGAGTTATGTACGCGGTTTGCTGCAATGGGATATTGATGATTAGTTAATATATTTGACTACAAGTCTTTTATGAATAATATTTATTCATAAATTAAAATAATTGTCATGAAAAAACTACTACTACTATGCATTATTGCAACACTTTGCTATGCCCCTACTTTTGCCCAAATAACAATTAATGAATTAACCTCCGATGCGGGTAATAATGATGGGTCGCCTCAAAACCAATCTGGTGAATTTATAGAACTTTATAATGCAGGTAGCACTTCGGTTGATATTAGTGGTTGGGTTTTATTAGACGATGATGCTGCTTTGCGTTTCGCAACGGGTTAGCATAGCTGCAGGTGCACATTTTCTGGTTGGTTCATATGGTTTTGAAAATGGACCCGGTGGTACAAACGGGACCGGTATGTCTTGCACCACTTGTGATTATAACGGAATTACAATCGATGCACATTACGGAGTTAATATGTCTAATATGCAGCGTGTTGGCAATAATATATTGGGAAGTACATGTACTGGTGGTAATAAAGATGAAGCTTGGTTATTATTAGATGCTAGCAATAATATTGTTGATGCAGTATATTATGGTAATGAAAATAATGCTTGCGGTTATCAAGTGAATAATATTTCTATTCCTGCTTTTGGAGCATTAGGTGCTGTTGTAGTTAATAATGCCATTGCGCCTCATGACGGAACAAGTCCTATAGTAACTGCCCTAACAAATATTACCAATACAAATAATATTAACTGGTCTTATGCTGGTCCAAGAATTAATGGGTGCAATTCATCATATCAAAGAATTCCTGATGGTGGTTCATTTGCCAACGGCGCTGTAGATAATAACGCTCTAGCAATTGTAGGCTCTTATACAAGCGGAGCGCAGCCAACAGCGCAACCAACCAACCACCCAACACCTGGTAATGATAATGTGAGTGTGCCATTTACCTTTGATATTTCGGGTGCTGGCGCTCCAACAATTGTTGGTTCTGCACCAACTGATGTGGAACAATATATTGTATGTTCTGCCACGCCAATCACATTTGAATATGTGGTAAATAACTATCAAAATGTGCAGAATATGACTAGCTATGCGAATGGCAAAATTGGTTCTTATGTGCAAGCAAGTGGGGCAGGAATCATGGCTCCAAGTCCTTGGACTTCTATAGCAACATCTACTCCTTCGGCTGGGCAAACTACATTAACTTATACCGTAACACCTCCTATTGGAACAACTACTTATGAACTTGTTTGGGAGGATTTTATTGTAAACTGTTGCGGATCTTCTTCCTATAATGTTACGAGCGGTAAATCAAAAACATCAACTGCTTGGGAGTGTTATGAGAGACGAAAAGTAGAAATTGTAAGAGTAGATGCCATGACAGCAAGCAAGACCTCTATCTCATGTCCTACCGATTTTACTCCAGGTACAGTTAATTTAAGTACATTAATTTCAGGAGGTTACAATATCAGTTATGAACTATTTGCCAATGGCGTTTCTCAAGGGGTAAATACTACAGGTGTATTTCCTTTGGCAAATGCATTAGCAAGTCCTATAACGGCAACTGTTACAGATGGCGCAGGTTGTAGTGCACCTATTAATATAACAATTAATGATAATTGCAAGGCCGCACCAATATGTCCAACACTTGTATTAGATGCTGCTAATTCTTCGGCATCTGGAACATACTGTCCCGGTGATACATTGGATTTATGCATTGATGCCAATGCTAGTATAGACTTACCAGAGGGCGGCGTTGTGAGTTGGTACAAAGGAACAACCACAACTTTTGATCCATTTGCCTCTCCCATGAGTGACTTAATTGATACAGCACAGATTGTAGTTTCTAGCGCGGCTTACACAGGCAGTCCGGTATTAAATGAAGTATGCTATGACCCAGTCAATAATGATGGCTCAAGCCCAACTGGCGAGTGGATAGAAATAGCTTGTAATCCAAATACAGCCATTGGTTGTTATATACTAACAGATGGCGACTGGGTTATTCAAATACCTTCGGCAACGACTTGCCCAGCCTCTGGTTTTTATGTAATAGGAACGTCTAATTCTAATCAAGCTAATCCTGCCACAAGTGTGGCTGTAGATTTAGATGTAAATACATGCGCTAGTTGTGTAGTTGGTGGCTCTGGCGCTTTGGTAATGACTAATAGTGGTGAATTTGTATCCTTGTTTGATCCTTCCCTTACACAAGTTGATAATATTACTTTTGATGGACCCTCAGCTGGAAATAGCCCAGGTGGTTCTGAAAGTTTTACGTATTCTGCTGGCTGTGGAGTAGGTAGCGCATCTGTTACGCATGCTCAGGTGGCCACGGCCAACGATTCGGGGAATGGTTCTAGTGTAGCGAGAAGTACTGATGGAACTGGATCTTGGGGTGGACAATCAAATCCAACCGCCGGTGCCACCAATGGTGCAGCACCTGCCACTACTGTTAATTGTAAGCAATATGTGGTTTCTATTGATGATTGTAATAATAATGGTAACTTATTCTTTAAAGCCATTGTACAACCAATAAATATTGCTTGTTCTGAAGCAGATGCAACAAGTGCTGCAATTGGTGGTATTACAGTAGTTTGTCCAATAGCTACAATTGCTGGTACGAGTACTATTTGTAATGGTACGGGCACACCTAGCACTACAACCTTAGATATTACAAGTTCAGCGAGCCTAGCTGGTTATATCCCTTGGATAAGCGTTAACGGTATTAGTTCAGCATTTCCTGCTTTAGTAGGAGCGGATCCAACTTACCCAATAACGGTAAGTGCTGCCGGCTCTTATGAAATTGATTCCTTAGTGCCTCCAAGTACTGCCTCTTGTATTGCAACAATTGATTCGCCCAATTTTGCTGAGGTTATGGAAAGCAATCCTCCATTAGTAATTGTTCAAGGCGGTTGCACAGGCGCTTTGCTCGATAAGCCTACCGTATTGATATCGCCGCAAGAAGCGGTTGTTAATCCAACTTTTTCAATAACAGTTCCTGCCGGAGCAACGCCTAGCTCTAATATGGACGGCACTTTTACATTGCCAGCCATGTATACTGGTCCCATTACAGCACAGATGATTTTGGGCTCTTGTATGACAATGGTTTCCTCTACGATTGGCCCTTGTCCTCCAATTCCTGCTGTGTTGCCCGTTACTTTGGTTGATTTTATGGCTACTGTAATGGAGCAAAAGGTAAACTTAAGTTGGGTTGTAATGGACGAAAAGAATTTTTCTCATTACGAAGTGGAATGTAGTGCTAATGGTGCGGACTTTAGCTATTTAAATACTATTAATGCAACTGGGCAAAATACATTGAGAACGAATTATAATTCTTGGGATAATAATCCATTAAAGCATAAAAATTATTATCGATTAAAAATGGTTGATTTAGATGGGCAGTACACGTATAGTGAAGTATTAACTATTAATCTTGCTGCGGATAGAACAGAAATTAGCAATCTATACCCTAACCCTGCTCAGGATATATTAAACCTAAGCTTTGTTATAGCGGAGGATGCGGCCATTAATATTCAAATGATGGATGTATCTGGGAAAGTACTTAAAACGCAAACGATTCATTTAAATAAAGGTTTTAAGACGATTAAGTTAGATGTTGAGCATTTGGCGGCGGGTAAATATTTTATTTCAATTCCTAGCTTGCAAGAACATAGTACTTATACTTTTATTAAGTTGTAGTATCTAAATGTTTTGATAAAAAGGTCAGTAAATCTCTACTGACTTTTTTTTATTTATATGCCAAAAGCTTTTTTGACCTTGAACTCGTACATTTGAACAAATTAAAAATCTTGAAGTTTAAACAGGCCGTATTTATTGTATTCTTAGTGTTGCTTATAGATCAAGTATTAAAAGTGTATGTAAAGCTTAATTTTGCTTTGTATGACCATTATGAGGTGTTTGGCACTTGGTTTCAAATATATTTTATTGAAAATTCGGGCATGGCCTTTGGGATGAATTTTGGCGGTAAGTGGGGTAAGTTTGGTCTAACGTTATTTAGATTAATCGCTGTTATTTGGGGCTTTATTTATATTAAAAATACACTAGTCAAAGAAGCTTATCACAAGGGCTTAATTACTTGTGCTTCATTAATTTTGGCAGGTGCATTAGGTAATTTGATAGATAGTATGATTTATAGTAAAATATTTACTGTCAGCGCAAGTGTTCATAAGGCAAAGTTAGTAGGATGGGGCGAGGGGTATGGCGAGCTTTTTCATGGTAATGTAGTTGATATGCTGTATTTTCCTCTATTCAAATTTCAATGGCCGGATTGGGTGCCTGTAGTTGGCGGACAGATGTTTGAGTTCTTTAAGCCTGTTTTTAATGTGGCCGATGCTTCCATTTTTATTGGTGTAGTAACTATCCTCATCTTTCAGAACCGCTTTATTACTAAGGCAGCTTAGGTTACTTTAATATAGCTTATAATGAGTTGCTACTTATGGTCATAGCAACTGCGCTTTATATTCGAACTATTGTATTATTGACAAGTAATCAATATTAGATCAGATGTTAATTATTTATTCCTTTCATTCCACCATATTTATTACAAATTTGTACTAATTGGTCTAAAGAATATTTAAAATAAGATTGATTACTATAGAAGTCGAATTCTAATATATTCTCTACGCCCAAGTTCTCTTGATACTTTCCTCGGATTAAAATTTTTCCAAGTTCATATTTAATATTCAATTCTAAGTTGCTTTCGTAGGAGTCAAATTCCGCAATGCCATTTAGTTCGTCATGGCACTTTTTCAGTTTCTTATAAAACTTGAATGGTTCTCCTGTTGATGTATAAAAACTGCTTTTTACTAAATAGGAACCAACTCCAATTTCAATTCTAACAGCACAATCATACCCTCCCATTAAAGAAGTTTCATTTGGAAATCCAAAAATTTCTTTAATTTGAATAGTTATGATTCCATTTTCTCCTTTTAGTTCAAACTCTTCCATTATTCATTTTGAATACAAAGTTACTAATTATTGGAGGGCTATTATTGTTGTTTTTGTGGAACAACATAATCTCAACTTAAAGATAACGGAAGTCTTTGACTTAATCGATTGCTCGCAAAGCAATATAAAAATAATAGTAGGTTTTAATAAGTGATCGAGAGGCTGAGCACTCAATACAGAAGATGCTGAAATGAATTCAGCATGACAACACAAGAGTTACTATCCCTGAATAAACAAAGAGAACATAATCATGCGTGTATTAATACGTTCCACAGCCTTGGCTGTTTGTTCATCATTATCATCTTTGATAAGGATGTTGCGTAGTCCTTGCGATAGCTTAATCTCTGGTGCTAGTATGAAGTTAGGGAAATAAAATTCAAATCCCACGCCTAAGTTGTATCCATAATCAAAGGGACGTACTCGAAGCAGCTCATCTGTTCGGCGCTTGCTTACGCTTGAGTTAAAATCATAATCAATCTTACCACCAGCTAGTGCATAGAAACGAAAGTTTTCCTGACGATCGCTTTTAAACTTAAATTCGAAAGGCCAGCTAAAGAGTATTGATTCGTAGTTATTGGTCAGAATAGAATCGGCTTGTCCTTGAATTGGAAAGCGATAACGAACAGATTTTTCTCGCAATACAAATGAAGGCACGGTGCGCACATCAATAAAGTTAGACAGTCTTAAATTCCCCGCAATTCCTAATTGAAACCCGGGTTTCCATAGTGGCGTTATTTCTTTAATACTATCGTATTGAATAAAATACTCGTCATGAAACATCTTATATTGCGATGAGTTTAACCCAATCATGATGCCGAAATAAAACTTTTTGAAATCATGATCTCTGTTATTCATTTTTTCTCCTTGTGCGATTGCACTTTGTGAGAAAATGAATAATGAGAAAAAGAGTAAGCCTATTTTTCGCAGTAGTACATACTTGCTATTCCAAATGTTAGTCGTTTGCATATTATGTTGGTAAAACCAATGTTTTTTAAAATTAAGCACATTTCTTCTCCTTCTGGGAAAACTTGTACTGAATTTGGTAAATAAGTGTAAGCTTCGTTGTTTTTGCTAAACAATTTACCAATAAACGGAATGATATAACGCGAATAGAAGTTGTAAAATTGTTTGATTGGAAAAGTTTTAACTTTTGAAAATTCTAGAATTATAAATGCTTTCCCCGGCTTGAGTACACGATGTATTTCTGTTAGTCCTTTGTCTAAGTTTTCGAAGTTGCGTACACCAAAGGACACGGTGATGGCATCGAAACGATTATCTTCAAAGCGCATATCCTCGCTGTCTCCCTTTTCTAAAGATATTATATGGGTTAGCTTTTTGGCTTTTAGTTTTTCATCGCCAGCAGCAATCATTTGAGCCGATAGGTCAAGCCCTATGATTTTTTTAGGATTAAGCTTACTGAGTTCTATGGCAAGGTCGGCTGTACCTGTGGCAATATCCAATATTTCTTGAGGTTGCTGGGGAGCTAATTTTTTGCGTACGCGCTTACGCCATAGATTATCTATTTGAAAAGAAAGGATATGGTTAAGCTTATCATAGTTGGGTGCAATGTCATCAAACATTTGCTCAACTTGCTCTTTTTTACTGGCCTCGGAGGCCGAATTTGGTAGTACTGCCATGAATTAATACAAAGGTAGATGCTATTTCGTACTTTGCACCTCGAATTTATGAATATCGTAAAGGCAGATTTTATAATAAGTAATACAGACTTGGCTAAGTGTCCTAAACCGGACAGGCCCGAGTTTGCATTTATAGGGCGTTCTAACGTGGGTAAGAGTAGTTTGATCAATATGCTTGCCAATAAGAAAGAACTAGCCAAAACAAGCTCCACACCAGGTAAAACGCAGTTAATTAATCATTTTAATATTAATGATAATATGTATTGGGTGGATCTGCCGGGTTATGGCTATGCTAAGGTGGCTAAAACGCAACGCGCTGCTTGGAAGAAAATGATCTATAATTATCTAGAACAAAGAGAGAATTTGATATGCTTGTTTGTGCTTATTGATAGCCGTCATAGCCCGCAGGCGGTTGATTTGGAGTTTATTGCTAATTTGGGTCAACGTGGTATTCCATTTACTATATTATTTACCAAATCAGATAAGAGCAAGCAGGCCGAGGTACAAAAGAATATTAGTACGTTTAATAAAAAGCTATTGGAACAATGGGAAGAGCTACCTCCTCAGATTGTTACTTCGGCTAAGAAATACAGAGGCAAGGATAAGGTACTTGACTTTATAGAAGAGCAAGTTTTATTGGCAAAAAAATAAGCGCTCCATTAGCGCTTATT
>CALIIL010000002.1 GCA_938017685.1 uncultured Chitinophagaceae bacterium | reverse complement strand
TATTTCATTAAACAAACTCAAATTATATTTACTATGCAAAAACAAAAAACTTCCAAAGACAGACAGACTTCCCACAACAAGTTTGTTTGCTTTGAAAGTAAAATTAATCAAATCGATTACACACTTTTTTGTACACTACCTATTTATTTTCTGCATTGCGGCTATTGTGCTATCAAGTTGTTCGCGACTAAATTCTTGTAACGACCCATCTTTAGTACACGATAATTTTTGCACCCAAGATTGCCCTGGCTTTGAAGGCTGTGATGGTAAAACGTATTGCAATAGCTGTATTGCAGCTCGCAAAGGCATTGGACCGAAATAGACTTACTTCTCAGTAAATGCTATACCCAGTGTTTTTAACTCATCCAATACAGGACGATAGACTTGCCTCATAATAGGAATATGTACACCGGTCAAGTTTTGAAAGCCCTGCGTCAAGAATAATTTAGTAAAAATGGCCATCGGTAATCCAACACATTTAGCCATAGCTGTATCAATTTGATTTTCACCTTTCAGTATCATGGTACTTTCTAATTGTTTAGAATCACCATCTTGTTCATATTCAAAGTCATGATGAAATACTAGGATGTCCTTGTCTTCTGGCGATAATTTCCATTTACGCTCAATAACATCTTGCATCACTTTTGCCGGAGATAAGCTTCCGCTTAAAGCAATTTTCTGATCTGTATTTATTTCTAACCAATGAATAAGATCTAAAGCTCTTTCATCTGCTCCTATAGTAACAAGTTTAGCTTTTAGACTATCTCCCTTTATACTTTTTGTAACCGTATTAAACCACTCGTTGTAGCTTAATCCATCTATGCCTATTTCATTACCATCATGCGTTAAGCCTAATGCTATGACCGCGGACCAACCAGCTATAAAATCTGGGTGACGCAAGGTTGCGCGCATTACAGTGTGTACATGTTTTAAATCATAAGCATCAATATATTTAAGCGAGTCGCGATTGGCGTAAGCCGCTAGCGTTCCATATCCTGGTACTCCTACAACATTACTTTCTTTATATAAATCCTGATATTTTCTATGAAAGAAATCACCATTCATTAAGAAATCGGCACCACCTCCCCCAGCACGAACAATATTCCATGGGTTCCAAGCCACCTTATAATGCCATGGATTATTATCGCTCTCTGGTGCAACAAGACCACCGCAATAAGATTGATAAGAAGTGATTTCCCCCCCTTCGCTTCTTACATTTTCAATTATCTCCATGGCGCTCATATGATCAATACCAGGGTCAGCGCCCATTTCATTCATCAATAATACACCAGCTTCCTGAGCTGCCGAGTGTAGTTCTTTAATTTCATCAGATACATAGGATGCTGTAACTAAGTTCGTTTTGTATCTCACACAATCACGAGCTGCATGTATATGTAAGAAAGCAGGCAGCATAGATATGACAAAATCTGCCGCCTCAATTTCTTGCGCACGGCTATTCTCATTCATAATATCAAGCTCTAAAGCTTGAGCATTGGGTCTCCCTTCCACTTTTTCCTGTGCTAAAGCAAGATCTCTATCTGCCACAACTATGAGCCAACTTAGCTTGGCAGCATGTTCTATTAAATAGTCAATCAATGACGTTGCTGACTTTCCTGCTCCTAAAACTAATATCCTTTTCATTTATTGTTAACTATTTTCTATTTAATAATTGCTACCTTTGGGGCAAATAAAAGCAAATTTTAAGTATAATGAAAAAGAAAAGTGCAATAATATTAATAATGATTTTCGGAGCTATAATTACTCTTACTTCGTGTGCTACTAAAAAGCAATACGGCTGTCCTGAGCATATTTCTGTTTCTAATCTCTTGTCTTTAATTAAATAATATATTTTGAACTGGATTGAGATACTTTCAATATCACAATTAGATGATATCATAAGTAAAAGTCATACTAATCCGCAACTAATACTGAAACACAGTACACGTTGCTCAATAAGTCATATGGCCAAAGGACGCTTGGATAGAGCTGAGCAGCCAGCCAATACTGAATTCTATTATTTAGACTTAATTGCTCATAGAGACATCTCTAATGCCATTGCCGAAAAATTTTCGGTACATCACGAATCTCCACAAATTCTATTAATTAAGAATGGAGAGTGTACTTATGAAGAGACACACGGAGGCATAAGAATGGAAGAGATAGAAGAGCAACTCGCTCAATAATTTTTTTCCAAAACAACTTCACTACTTTGCACACTCGCATTTAATGGCGGGTGTTCTTTTTTTATAGAAATAAAAAGATAATCTATTTCACTAATAGACTTTTTTATATTCATTTCCATATTCAGTATAAGCGTTTCAAGATAGTTTTCGCGTTTATTAAATACCTCTTGCGCTAATCGAAGGATATCCGCATAATCAATAAATGCTTTTTCGTTTGTGCTTCCCACCTTTACATTTAATATAAATGTATTACCCAACACTTCTTCCTCAGGAAAAGCACCATGCTTGCCATTCAGTTTTACATTATTCAAGGCTACATATATCATAAGCTAAGGTGTTATTACGGCAGAATAAGGATCTACAGAAAGTTCTGATGCACCACGCACCGTTTGCCAAGTATCAATATCTATAACTTCGAAATAACCATTACGACCACCACATTCTGATACGTGATGCGGTGCAGGACCCGATACGTCACTATTACGACTGCCCACCCACAACTCATTTCTACTTTCATCTACAATCATACCATGCGGTTGAAAGAATTTACTATAAAGTGTTTTGACAATAGTTAATGTACTCAAATCTATTACTTCAACCGAACCTTTTAAGCCTATAAAATTAGGATTAGGCGTCTCGCTACAACTAACGAATAAGTAATTTTTATTTTCTGAAAATGCAAATTCCAAAGGCTCAATACCTGTATTAATAACTTTAATTAAAGAGTCATTACTTGCTTTAAATACACGCACTTCGTTACTTGCCTGACAACTTAAAAAATACATACTTTGATCAGGACTAAATATAATTTCGTGTGGGTCATAGGTACCTGGTGCAGTACTAATTGCTTGCCCTGGCACAACGGTAAATTTCACATTTGAAAAAATGGCAGGGATAAAACGGTAGAAAAAATTACCGTTTTGTGCCGTGATATAAATGGTATCTCCTTGTCCTTTAACAGCAACTCCATGAGGATTGCTAAATAAACCAGGGCCTTGATAAACCGTCTCCATAGTCATACTTGAAGTATTAACAACGGCTAACTTACCTGGGTCATTTAAGTCACTTACAAAAGCCTTAGAGTTATCTGCATTTAGCTTAATTACATTCCAAGAACCTAGCACGCCTAATTCAACCTCTCCAACAAGACTATTATCCGCTACAGAATATTTCTGCACAATATTATTATCTATAAAACACATATATATAAACTGTCCATCACTAGACATGGTCATATTATGCGGTACTTCTATACCTGGCTTATTACCGACATTAAAATAACGCATGGCGAGCTTAGTTTCAGCATCAATAACTGTGGTTACATCGCAACCTTGATTAGTAAAAAATACTTTTTTACGACTTGTATAATCACTGGCAAAAGGAACTTCGCCTTGATCATTTTTGCAACCTTCTGTAATCCATTTTTTTAATGCAACAACTTCATCACGCGTTAATGGATCAGCATTTAAGGGCATAGATGGTAAAGCGGTTAGGCCCAAATCTTCGTAAGTATTACAGAACTGAAATAAGGAAGAGAACTCAGGTTTATATGCAATGACTACACTCCCACTCACGCCACCTTCATAGACTAAGTTATCCCATGTCGTTAAATTAAGCTGCGCCGCATTCTGAAAACTCTTATCATTATGACAACCACTCACAGCACATTTAGTTTCAAAAATCTCTTCAATCTCCGAAGGGAAACCTGATATGCCTTTACTAACGCGCGGGTCTTTCTTACAGGAATAAAAAATGAGCATGGAAAATATTGCTAACAATACACATCCTATGCTCAGTCTTTTTTTCATATTATTAAAGATACAAATTTTAGTGCAAACCTTTTTCGCTCAACCAACGCTCTGCATCCAAGGCAGCTTGACAGCCAGAACCTGCAGCAGTTACTGCTTGTCTATATATTTTATCTTGTAAATCTCCACAGGCAAATAAACCTTCGACATTCGTTTTGGATGTTCCTGGTGTAGTTATTACATAACCAGCATCGTCCATATCTACCATTCCTTTTAGTAAATCAGAATTAGGCTTATGACCAATAGCTACAAAAAATGCATCCACGGCTATCTCTTGCGTTTCGCCAGTTTTATTATTTTTTACTCGTACTCCTTCTACTTTTTTATCACCTAAAACTTCATCCGTTTCAGTGTTCCAGTATACTTTAATATTTTCTGTAGCATGCACTCTATCAGCCATTACTGCCGATGCTCTCATTTCATCTTTGCGTACAAACATGTGTACTGTAGGACAAAGTTTAGACAAATACAACGCTTCTTCAGCGGCTGTATCACCTGCACCAACGATCGCTACTTCTTTCCCCTTAAAGAAAAAGCCATCGCATACTGCACATGCACTAACACCACTACCATTTAATCTTGTTTCACTTTCAAGACCTAACCACTTAGCACTTGCACCCGTAGCCATAATAACAGAATCAGCTTCTACCCATTTTTCTTCATCAATTTCTACTTTAAAGGGACGAGAGCTTGCATCAATCTTGGTGACCATTCCGTAACGGATATCAGTACCCATACGAGCTGCTTGCTTTTCAAAGTCTTGCATCATTTCTGGCCCCATAATTCCTTCAGGGTAGCCTGGGTAATTTTCTACGTCAGTGGTAATCATCAACTGCCCTCCAGGTTGTATCCCCTGATACATCATTGGTTTCATATTAGCACGTGCCGCATAGATAGCCGCAGTGTATCCTGCAGGACCTGAACCAATAATTAATAATTTTACTTTTTCAATTTCGTTTTCTGTACTCATGTTTTTAATTTATAAACTGTCAATAATTGTTTTGTAGTCATTGGTATATCCTGCCCATACTCCTAGCGCGCCATTACTAATATTACTTTGCACTTGGGTAGGCGAAGCAAATGGATTGCCAACACTCCCTCTAGAGAATTCAAATGTATTCCAAAAAGTATAAACGGCTTTATCAATAGAAGACCATTGTACGGTTACTGTATCACCTTTCTTAACTAATGTTGCTCGTTGGAAATCTATATCGGGCGCATTTCTATCTAATCCTAGATCCAAGATAAAAGGGAAGCGTGTTCCATTTATAATCTCATCATCAAAGTTCGGTGCAAATGATTTTAAATATACCTCTGGTCCTTCCTTTACAATGCTTCTGCGCATTGTCTTATAATACGAAGAGTTGCCGATGGTATCTGGGTCATCGTATATGGCTTTTAATAAGCTAAATGAATCGGGTGCTATGGGCGCTGGTTCTAACCAAATGGAGTCCAAAGGAGCATTATTGGGCAATTGAGTAATAGCCGTATAGTTTTTATTTTCAAAAGAAATATCTAGCTGATAAAAATGACTAACTTTTCCACTGATAAAATTTAACCAATTGGCTTGTGTTGTATCTGGTCCATATATTTTAAAGCTAAATGTATTGCCATCAATGGTGCTATCAATCGCATACTCTATGAGCGCAATCGATTGATTATCGGTAAGGTCTGTAACTGTTATTAATGCCCCACTTGCGTAATTAATATTATTAAAATCAATTTTGTCAAAAAAGCCTACACTCTTGGTTAATGTTACAAAAGGCGGTTGATCATTGGCAATAGACCCATCAACTACTAAGCGTGTTTCGCCTTGTTCTAAGGGAACATTAATCTCTTTTTCGCATGATGCAAATAATACCACACACAATAAGACGGATAAGTTCCTTAAAAATTTCATGCCTTGCAAAGTTAAATTTAAAAAGGAATTTATCTCGTCTCTGAACCTAAATATTACTTATATCTAATTTAATGTAAAAGTGATAGGCAATCTATAACTCACCGGCACATGCTTACCATTTTGCACTCCTGGTGACCACTTGGGCATTCTATCTATAACGCGTACTGCCTCTTGGTCGCAGCCTCCGCCTATTCCTTTAGCTACTTTGATGCTTGATATATTTCCATTTTCGTCTATTACGAATTCTACAAATACTTTCCCTTCTGTCCCTAGTTTTTTGGCCAATTTAGGATACTTCATATTATTCTGAATAAAATCAATGAGCGCCTTTTCTCCACCAGGGAACTCAGGCATAATCTCTACGAAAGGTACTGGCTCAGGAACGACGGGTATCATGCCTGCCAAATTTCTACCCGCATCAGGTGGTAATTGTATTTCTACAATATCGTAAGTTTCTAATACGATGGGCGGCACATCAGGAATATCATCGGGCAAAGGCTTAAAAGAAGCTAAGGCTAATCCGATACTCACTAAAAGTACAAGAGTGGCTAATGATTTTTTTACACGTTGTGCATAGGTCTTACGGATATAATAAGCGCCGTACTCCTTGTTTCTACCTTGGAATATAATGTCCAAGAACTCTGTTTCCAGATAATTTTGATCTTTCATTTTAATAGAATATTGGTGAAGTAATTCTATTTCATATTGTTCTATAATTGGTAAAGTATCATTGTTGCATACATTATTAACGCAGTTTTATAGATTTTATTATGCCAAGCTTCATATTAATTATAATTAGACCACAAGTGCAATACTAAGCAGGGCTAAATAGCCATCTTATAAACTACAAAAATGTAGGTAAGCTGTGATAATTTTTAATAAAGAAACACTCATTTTTAATGGATAAACGTACATATTTGCACCTATGATTCTCGCAGACTCTCGAATACTTGAAGAAATTGAAAAGAAGACTATCATCATTGAGCCTTATGATCGAGCTGATTTAGGTTCTAATTCTTATGACGTGCATCTAGGCAAAAACTTAGCGATGTATACTGATCATGAAATAGATGCTAAGAAACATAATCAAATAGAACATTTTGATATTCCTGAAGAAGGTTTTGTACTGGAACCAGGCCGTTTTTATTTGGGTGTAACGGAAGAGTACACTGAGACGCATGCCCATGTACCTTTCTTGGAAGGAAAAAGCAGTACGGGGCGCTTAGGTATAGATATACACGCAACGGCGGGTAAAGGTGATGTTGGTTTTTGTGGTAACTGGACCTTGGAAATTTCTGTAAAAGTTCCAGTGCGCGTTTATGCGGGCATGCCTATTGGACAACTCATATATTTCCCAGTAGAAGGAGAAATTGCAATCCCTTACAATAAAAAGAAAGGGGCTAAATACAGCGGTCAACCGAACCGTCCTGTAGAAAGTATGATGTGGAAGAATAAGTTTTAGGGTGATGCCAAAGCTAGAAAATTTTAGCAATGACAAACTCATAGACATTGTAAAAAATTAAAAACTCTTCAGATACGAGGAGCATATCAAAGATCAAGCCATGGCTATACTTATGAGTCGCGGTATTACAACAGATGATTTACAATTAGTAGGTGATAGTAGTACACAGTTAAAAAGTGCGCACCGCCTTTTCAAGCAGTTTAACAGTCATTCTACAACTGCTTTTGGGATTTACCTTTTACTATTTGCCTTTCAATTCCTGGTCAATTCGTGGTTGTTGTTTGCCGTATTCATTGTATTATTATGTCTCTACTTTTACTTTATTATTACTTCTTTTCGAAATCAAAATGACTTTTTCGAAGTACTTAATTTAAAGGATCAAGCATCCAGCGCACTTGTATTTTATTTCATTGGCATGCCCTTTTACCCGATATTCTATTTTTATACGAGAAAAGGGATGAAAGAACTACTACCCTAAGCATATTTATAATTTGTAATAGTCAAAAAGTATATAGTTATCAAAGCCTACTATTCCTTTGTAACGTAACTTTACAGCATGAAATCAACACACATTATCATTTTGTTACTCATAGCGGCTTCATTTGCCATTATAGTAAGTATGGTAGGCGATTTTAGTACATATCAAACCTTTGAAACAGCTGCAGAAAAGCCTGGCAAAGAGTTTCAGATTATCGCAAAATTAGACACCATTAATAAAACAATGGAATATGATCCAATTAAGGATCCTAATCGTTTTGTTTTCTATGCCAAGGACGAATCTGGCATTAGCCAAAAAGTAATATTCTCTGGCGCAAAGCCACAAGATTTTGAGCGAAGCTCCAAACTAACTATGACTGGATCGATGGATGGCGAAACATTTAAGTGTAGAGAAATACTTATGAAGTGTCCTTCAAAATATGAGAATGATCAAATAGCTATTGGAAGCTAGGCATTTAATTAATAAAAATTAAATATCTAAAATCCATTTTCAATTATCAACTATCAATTATCAAAAAAAAATGGAATTTCAAAACGAACACCTCATTCCTGGAAATATTGGCCACTTCTTAGCCTTATTATCTTTTGTAGCTTCAATAGTTGGAGCTATTTCTTTTTTTATAAGTACTCGTTCTAAATTACCAACCAACGAATCGCATTGGTATCGTTTAGGTCGATCAGCATTTACAGTGCATGCACTTTCTGTATTTGGTGTGTTTTCTATTCTTTTTTACTTAATCTTTAATCACTACTTTGAGTATCACTATGTATGGGACCATTCGAGTAAAGCTCTTCCATTTAAATATTTATTAAGTTGTTTCTGGGAAGGTCAAGAAGGTAGCTTCTTACTTTGGATGATCTGGCACAGTATTCTGGGCTTAATTTACCTCCGTAAAAAAACACAGTGGACCGCTCCTGTGATGAGCGTAGTTAGTTTAGCACAGTTCTTTTTGAGTGTATCATTATTAGGTCTATACTTTTTTGGAGAGAAAATTGGCAGTAGCCCATTTGCACTCTTGAGAGACGTGATGTCCGAGGCTCCAATCTTCCAACAAGCAAATTACCTTACGCTCATCCAAGACGGAAATGGTCTCAATCCCTTACTTCAAAACTATTGGATGGTAATACACCCACCTGTTTTGTTCTTGGGTTTTGCATCTACCCTATTTCCATTTGCTTATGTAATAGCTGCCCTTTGGAAAAACAATTATGACAACTGGATACAACCTGTAATAAAATGGTCTCTATTTGGCGGCATGATATTAGGCACCGGTATTATGATGGGAGGTGCTTGGGCATACGAAAGTTTAAACTTTGGAGGTTATTGGGCATGGGACCCAGTAGAGAACTCGTCATTAGTACCTTGGTTAGTTTTAATTGCGGGATTACACACTGCGGTTATATATAAAGCTACTAAATACTCCTTACGCTCTACACTATTATTCCTAATGCTATCCTTTGTGTTGGTTCTTTACTCAACTTTTTTAACCCGTACTGGTATTTTAGGAGAGACTTCTGTACACGCATTTACGGGCGAAGGAAATTATTTAGGCATCTATCTTGTACTATTCTTATTGACTTTTCTATTGGGTGGCCTTGCCTTATTCTTTTATCGCTACAAATCTATTCCTGACCATAGAAAAGAGGAAGAGTTAAGCTCCCGTGAATTTTGGATGTTTATTGGATCATTAGTATTAATGATTTCGGTTGTGCAAATCACTTACACTACTTCTATGCCGGTATGGAACGAAATATTTGGCACAAAACTAACCGTTGTAGATCCTGTAGAACATTACAATAGTATACAAATATGGTTAGCCATATTAGTTGCCTTGGGCACAGCCCTTATTTATTATTTGAAATTTAAGAAAACGAGTACAGCCTTTTTCATTAAAAAAATTCTACCTCCATTCATTGCCTCAGCTATTATATCTGCTTTAATCATTTACTTCCAAGACCTTAGCTCAGTACCTGTAGCTATTCTCATGTTCTGTGGGGTATTTACCGTTGTTGCTAATGCAGCCTATATTGCTCAAAACAAGAAATTGAACATTAAGAAATGGGGCGGCAATATGGCTCATATTGGTTTTGGATTAATGCTCATTGGTATTGTACTTTCTTCTTTTAATAAAAATGTAATTTCTGTAAATCGCCTGGGCGTTGATTTTGACATGGGTAAAGAAACCGTGGCCGAAAACAAGAAAGAAAGCAGAGAAAACTTATTACTATTTAGAGATATACCAGTAGATATGGCTGGTTACTCACTAACTTACGAAGGCGATACCGTTGTTGGGCCGGACCACTTTTATAGCGTTCGATACATCAAACGTGAAAATGATACCGGAAGAATTACCGAGGAGTTTATCTTAAAACCAAATGCTCAAATCAATCCTAAAATGGGCTTGGTATCTAACCCGGATACAAAGCACTATTTAACAAAAGATATATTTACCTACATCACCTCAACCGTTGATAAGTCTAAAATTAAGGACACCATAGCATTTAAAACTAAAGAAGTTAGTGTTGGAGATAGCATTTACTTTACCAATGGCGTAATGATATATAGAGGTTTTGGTCAAGGTTCGGACAAACCTAATTATCAAGCGCAGGATGGCGATATCGCGGTTACTGCAAACTTAGATTTAATGGATTTAAATGGAAAAACTTTAAAGGCTAATCCAATCTATTACATCAGAAATAAACGCGATGTATTCAATCCTATCGATACAATAAAGCAATTTAATCTCTACTTACGTGTAAATAAGATTATTCCGGAACGCAAGACTGTTGAAATTGCCTACAAGCAACCTAGCTCAATGGACGACTATATTATTATGAAAGCCATTGAATTTCCATATATAAATATCCTTTGGATTGGCATCATATTAATGGTTTTAGGCTTCTTATTAAGTTTATACAAGAGATTTACATCAAAATGATAATTAAAATGTATAAATTTTCTATATTTACGAGAGAATACAACAACATGAAAAAAGTTTTTCTATCAGCTATTACATTTTTGGGTTTATTTAGCCTAACATTTTTAACTTCTTGCACGCCTGACCCTTGCGAGCAGGTAAATTGTGCCTACAGCGGAGTATGCGAAAACGGAGCTTGCCTTTGCCAAATAGGCTATGAAGGTGTGCATTGTGAAGTTATAATGCGCGACAAGTTCAAAGGAATTTATGTTGTAAATGAAGATGGAACATTATCAGGCATTAATCAATATGCAACAAGCGTCGAAAATGGTGACCAGGTAAACAAATTAAGAATTAAGAACTTCAAAAACATTGTACAACAGGATGTAATTGCTACTGTTAATGCAGATACATTAATCATTGCTTACCAGCAATTAGATAGTGCTACTTATGCTGTTGAAGGTTGGGCTACAATTAAGGACATTAATCCATTAAGCCAGCACTACTATCAGCAAGCAGTGATGAATTTCTACTACAAGTTTACCAACTTAACGAACAACGAGGTAGATGAGTTTGGTTCTAACGGATCTGCTCCTTCTAACTGGGCTAAAGACTAATAAAAAATATAATCAATAAAAAAGCTACCAAAATGGTAGCTTTTTTTATGTCTATTCCAATAAGCCTAATGCTTATAACTTAAATCCGCTACAATATCTTGTGGTAGTTTAGGCAACTCATTTCTTTGCAATAGAAAAGAAGTTAAATCGGCAAACTCTTTATAGATGTAGTGATTTTGAGCTGCTTTTTGTAAATACTTTGCTCCAGTACTTCCTCCAGTTCCTACACGCTTCCCTATCATACGCTTAACCATATTCATATGTCTGTAACGCCACTGAGCTAGCAAGTCATCAATATCTAACAAACCATTGATTAATTGGTAAGGCCCGTTTAATAAAGGATAATCACGGTATAACATGATGAATAATGCTGAGCGTGAAGCGTCCTTACCAAGGCGTAAATCGCTTGGGTAGTCCTTACCATCTAAGAACATAGATTCAAAGTAGTCTAAGTTAGTTGTCTCTCCATCTTGCAAGCTTTTGGCATAAGCTACTTTATATTCTTGCCAGAAACCATCTTTGGTTTCCCAACCATTTTTAGCAAAAGGCATACGAGCTAACCAACGTTCAATTAGTACAAAAAGAGAATCTTCCTTTTCATAATCCTTTACTAATTTTCTATCCTCTTCGCGTAATTGAGATACATAATACTCTTGACCAAATCGTTGATCAAATGGTAAGCCCAACATCGCTTCAGCAATCTTAAACTGTATGCTCTGAAAGCCTGATGCAGGACGTAAGAAATCCCTAAAGTCCAAGAAATCTAATGGTGTCATGGTTTCCATCACAGTCATTTGACTAACCAAAATTTTTAATATCTCTGACACACGGTTTAATCGGTGTACTGCATTAAATATATCAGCGGAGTTCTCCTCTACTGTTTCCTTTTGAAATATTTCTCGCACCAAGTTAATCTCATGAAACATTTGCTTGAACCATAGTTCATAGGTTTGATGTATAATGATAAATAGCATTTCATCATCGGCACGCACACCGTGCTTGGCACTCTCAGGCGCTTGTGCATTAAGGATTTTGTCCAATTGCAAATAGTCACTGTAGTAAACTGGTTTCTGCTCCATAGTCTAAAATTAAAAAAGTGAAAGTACAACCTACTTTCACTTTAAAAAACTTGATACTGCTATTATCTAAGCAACTTCTTCAATACGCTTTACAATTTCATGGGCTGGTTTTACACCAGATTCACGCCAAACCAATTCATTATTCTTAAAAATCACTAAAGTAGGCACGCCTTGTATTTGATACTTGGCTGCCAATTTAGGGTTTTTATCAATATCTATCTTTATAATCTTAACGTCCTCCCCAAGCTTCTTCTTTACATCTTGGAGTATTGGTTTCATCATTTTACATGGACCACACCACTCAGCAAAAAAGTCAATTAAGACCGGTTTATCGTCGTTTATTAATTCTGAAAAAGATTTTTTAGCCATGGTTATTATAATTTAGATAGGAGACCAGACCAGCCACCACCATTATAGACGTTAGTGTAGCCTGTTCTTTTCATAATAGATCGTGCCGAGGCCGATCGCATACCTGAAGCGCAACAAGTAATATACACTTTATCCTTATCGGTATACTGTTTTACTTTATTACCAAACTCTGGCAAGGGTATATTTTTTGAACCTTTTATGTGTCCGCTGCTATACTCTCCTGGTGAGCGCACATCTAATATTATCGCACCATCCTTAACCAGTTGGCTGTAATCTACTTTTTCTTTTTGAAAAAATCTTTTTATTGCTTCAAACATAATTTTATACTGTTTTTTCGTTTTTAATAAAAGGTAAATCTAACTTTTCTATTTGAACATAACCACCCTTCACATCTACCAAATTGTTCCAACCACGCGCTTTTAATATACTCGCTGCAATCATAGAGCGGTATCCTCCTTTGCAATGCAAGACCAATCGCTTATCCTTATCCAATGTCGCTAGTTGATTATTCATATCAGCCAACGGTACATTATGGGCATTGAGTATATGACTAGCATTAAATTCCGTTGGCTTTCGCACATCAATAATTACAGCATTCGTATCGGTATACTTGGCTTGCAAATCCTCCGGGCTATAACGCGTAACCGTATCCACTTCCTGTTCACTTTGTTTCCAAGTATCAAATCCACCTTGCAAGTGCCCAATAACATAATCAAAACCTACACGTGCTAATCGTGTTACCGCTTCCTGTTCTTTGCCTAATTCAGTAACCAACAATAATTGTTGTTTTACACTAGGCATTAAAGCACCAACCCAAGGTGCAAAACCTCCATTCAATCCAATATTAATGCTATTGGGAATAAAACCTTGAGCAAACACTTCGGGATCTCTTGTATCCAATATAATAGCGTCGGTTTCATTAGCTGCTGCCTCAAACTCCGCTGCGCTTAAAGCATGCATACCTTTATTTATTACATCACCTATGGCGTCGTAACCATCTTTGTTCATAGCTACATTCATTGGGAAATAATTAGGCGGTGGTAACAAACCATCTGTTACCTCTTCCACAAATTCGGCCTGAGTCATATCGGCACGCAGTGCGTAATTGGTTTCTTTTTGTGCACCAATAGTGCTGATCGTTTCGCTACTCATATTTTTACCACAAGCGCTCCCAGCACCATGCGCTGGATATACGATAGTAGTATCTGCTAGGGTCATGACTTTATTTCTTAATGAGTTATACAATATACCTGCCAACTCTTCTTGGGTCATTGTCGCAGCCTTTTGTGCCAAATCAGGGCGGCCCACATCACCTATAAATAATGTATCACCAGTAAATACTGCATGTTCTTTACCCTGCTCATCTAATAACAAATAGCAAGTACTTTCCATGGTATGCCCTGGTGTGTGTATTGCTTTAAAAGAAACATTGCCTATAGCAAATAATTCGTCATCAGTAGCAATATGTGCATCAAAGCCCGTTTGAGCATTGGGACCATACACAATGGTTGCTCCTGTAGCCTTGGCTAGATCCACGTGCCCACTAACAAAATCAGCATGGAAGTGTGTTTCAAAAATATATTTAATCTTTACTCCATCGCGCTTGGCTCGCTCTAAGTAAGGTTCTATTTCTCGTAAAGGATCTATGATAGCTGCCTCTCCATTATTAGTAATATAATAAGCACCTTGTGCCAAGCAACCGGTATATATCTGTTCTATATGCATATAATGAGTGATTTAATTTAAAGCAAAGATGAGAAAATTAAACCATTAGTTCTGTGCCTTTTGTTACAAAGTAATCATAATAGAAATTCCGATAGCATACGTTTGCAGAGCATGATGCATACAATAAAAGATCTCTTACAAAGTCGTATTGGACAATTACGTATTATAGCTTTCTTAGAGGGTCTGTCTTTGATTATATTATGTTTTAGGATTACCCATATAATCCACCAAGTGCATAAATAGGTTATGTAGCTGTTGTTGACCTTTACTTTATGAAAGTAAAAAAGTGTTCTTTACCTGCCTTTCGCAGTCAATTTTCCGATAAAGTATCGTGCATGACTTATC
>CALIIL010000001.1 GCA_938017685.1 uncultured Chitinophagaceae bacterium | reverse complement strand
CCGCACAAATCATTAGGAGACAAAAGCCCTCGAGAATTTTTCCTCAGAAAAAGTATCAAATTAAAATTTGACACTTTTTCCGAGGCTAGCAATCCAATTTTGTCGAATTTAGCACTGTCCTAATTTGGGGAAGGCTACAATATTTATTTGAAGAAAAGAAAGAACCTTATTCATAATCTGGTAGAGGTGGTCAAAGGTTACAGCCAACATGAATATCAAACATTAGTAAATGTAATAAAGCAACGTGGGGGAAATAACTCCGATGCGGCGATCAACTTTAAAGCAGTGGCAGAACAATATCCTAACTTGAAAGCCGATGCACAGTATCAGCAATTAATGAACGAGCTTACAGACCTAGAAGATGAAATAGCTGATACGCGATTAGCTTGCAATAAAGCGACTAGAAAATATAATGATAGAGTGCTATCTTTTCCAATGAACTTGATTGCCAAGATGTTTCACTTCAAGGAGGAGATATATTATAAAGCCGATGGTGAAAATCTAGACGAAATAACGCACGTTAAATTTTAGCGTTTCACAATGCTTTTCAATTCCATCAAAGTTAAGGAGGCCAAGATTTACAATTCAGTAATTACTTCAAAGCCTTTATAACTTCCTGTAATAGCTAAGCCCATAATTTTTTGAGCTGTATTTTTTTTGCGCAGCTTGGCAGCTATTTCGTTTATGGTGGCACCGCTTCCAACTGCATCGTCGAGAATAAGCACTTTTTTGAATTGTTGCTTTTCTATATTTACAAAACTCATATTGGCATTGGCTACGCGCTCAAATATTTTGGAGAGTGCTTTTTGTGGGACCACTATTTTATTATGCACTTTTCGAATTTCAACTTTGGGTAAGTTCAATTTCAAATGCATTTCGAGATACTTCATGATTTGGGTTTCTCTCTTAATGGTTGGTGGCACGTATAGCACGGCATCAAATTTTTCTTGTGTAATAAATTGATCTAATCGTCTTTTTATTTCACGTACTATATCTGCCATTAGATTTTTATTTTGACCTTGCTTGGCAAAATGCATGAGTGTGCCGAGGCGTGTTTTTCCAAATCGTTCTATGGCATAAAAATCTAGGTAGTATAGTTTGTCGACATACACTTTGTCTATACCTTTTGTGCCTTCAAGTTTTTGCGTTCCATCGATCAATTTGACTTTGTTGTAGTAATTGAGATATTTATTACGTGTAAGAATATATTCTTGTACTGTTTTTTCTAATGGTAGTTTTTGTCGGTTGCACCAATATTCCATGGCTGCTACTCCTTCGAGCTGTTCGCCCAATGCTGTTACTTGTATAAAATGTTCTTGCAGAAAATCTTGTTCTGTTGCAGGAATATTAGTTTTTGTAATTACCTCTTCTAATCGTGCTAGCTGATAATATACTTTAGGAGGACTTCCCAATTTTTGGACCTTCCCTTCTTCAATATACGCTTTCAACTTGCGATGAGCATACTGTCTCGATATTTGTAGTGTTTCACAAATCTCTTTGACCGTTGCATTGGTAGCTGTAGATAAAAATTGAAGGATATCTTTCATTGTTTACGGTTTACAGTAAAGTGTAAACTATAAGTAAAATTACTATTTTTATTGAACTATTCAAGAAAAATAGTGCTAGACGTAAAGAAATGCTCCTATTCTTTATGCATTAAGCACAGTATGTACAGGAAATGGTAAATTCTTTATATAACTATTATAAAAAAGAGTGTTCGAAATTTTTAGATAGCCACCTGAATAATCTCACGCAACGTATAACCATCGGTAACATTTCCTTCTACGGAAGTAGGCATATTATGTTCTACATCATCGGCAAAGGCACCATCTTGCGCGTTGGGCGTATCAAAGTTTCCAGTATAATCTGGGGTGGCATATACATCATTGCTTACATCTTCAGGGAAGGCCGTTTGCGTAATCAATAAGGATTGTCCGTCTTTCTTTATTTCAATATGTAAGTGGGGCGCACGACCCGGATACCAACCCGGATAAATACTCATAAAGGATACCATGCCATTGGCATCAGTCGTTTGTCTGCCGCGTAGGAAATGTTTGTTTGTAAAGTCTCCCTCAATCTGCCCGCTATATTCTGAGTAATTTCCTTTGGCATCGCAATGCCATATATCTACTTCTACACCGGCTAAGGGCTTACAATTATCATTGACGTTCTGGATGGTAAATATCATGTGCAAGGGAATACCTGTTCTATCGCCTACAATATTTTCTCTAATCCAATCAGCGGGTGTTTTAATCGGGAAGGGGCCCGCAATTTCTGTTGGGTACAATTCACAAGCTTCAGGATTAGGGTTGGGAGTAGGTGTTGGGTTAGCATCTATGACCGTTGGTTTCTTTTCACAAGAGCTCAACAATATGGGAGCAGATAATATGGCACCTAATCCTAATACGCTATTCTTTACAAATTTTTTCCGATCCATTTTTTCTATTTTACACTGCTAAGGTAAAGCTAGCATTAATTGAGCACTTGCATTATCCTTTCCAATACTTGGACAATTGTGTTATCGAAGAGAAAATGTCGTTCATCGATTGTATCCTGTCAATCACCGAATGCTGTTATATGCAGCTAACATTCTCATGCACCTTTGTATTACAAATACAGAAAAACATGAAAAATACTAATAGCAAAAACGTAGAAAAAGTACTAAACCAATTTGTAAACTATATAGATATGATCAATGATGATCAAGTTGTAGTGCCTCGTTGGATGAATGATTTAGGACAAAAAGTACAATCTCAAAATACTAAAGAACCTGGTGAAATATATGCTCAGTTGAGACATGGTATGATGCAAGAATATGGTGCGCATGTGGCAAGCAATATTCTAAATAATACCTTTGCTCATTAAATCTAATATGCTTTATTTTCCTTCGTAATAATCCGCTTTAAACGGATGGCGGTTTTCCCAGCCTTCGCCCAATCGTGTTTCAAAACGCTTGGTAATATTTTTTACAATCTCATTTAAGAATCTACTTTTTAGTTTGTAAAAAGTATAAAGGTAATCTGGTTCACAACCAATAATTGCCTTGGCTTCAAGTGCTGTGCGACCTAATAATAATTTGGAACAACGGTTGCCAATAGCACACTCCACACAGTGAAAAAGCATATTAAAGTAGAGAGAATATTTCTGATTGAGCGAGTAATCAAACCCGATATAATTCATATCATGCACACCATCATGAATGATGGCTGATGAGAATGCAATCATTTTTTCTTTATCATTTTCATGAATAAAGAATCCTGTCACTTGATATTTTTCAACCAATGATTTTTTAAGTTCAGCTATAAAGTCTTCGCCCAACTCGCCCATGCTAACCACTTGATTTTTGGTAACCTGCTTGTATAAGCCGTGCATTTCTTTCTTATAGCTTACAATTTCTTCTAGGCTTAAAGTGCGCACACTTAGGTCGCCAAAGTTTTTGCGTGTGCTTTTAGCACGGTTTCTATATTTCCGCTTTAGTGCATTTTGATAATCATCAAAAGACTGCCAGGAAGTAGGTATATCTAAGTGCATGGATATATCATTGTCCATGTGTTGATACTCTTTTTTTGTTAAGAAATACTTCGCAATTTGCTTAGGAATATCCTTGATAAATACACCATGACTCTTAGTATATTTCATCATATAATTAATTGCTTGCTCTACAATGCGGCTCCGGTCTAGTGCAGTTACGCTGCGCTTATAGAATTGGATCATTTGCACATCGTGTCTAAACAAGTTGCCAGCAACAAGCATCTTGGGTTTTGCAATATCAATGGATGTTCTAATAAACCATTTTTTTAATGCATTACCCGCTAGGTTAAATTGATTACTATGTACCTGTAATTGTTGTGCATAGGCTTGAAATACTAATGTGCTATTGGGGCAAAACCCTTGCACATAATAATGCTTAATGTCTGGCGTATTGGCTAATTCTGTCACGCCAATCTTGGATGAGTGCAAGGCGTTGTCTTCCAATAAGGCATCGTCCCATGAGCTCGGAAGTTCCTCGAGCGAATGGTACACTTTAAAACTTAGTTGCATCTATATACTTACTTCTCAGCTGATTGGTTACGCATATCGCGAGCTAAGATTTCTAATAAATCTTCTTCAATAGATACATTAACACTTTCAGTAATACGACCTACTTCTCTAAAGCGATCCATGATAATAAAGGTTGGCACACGGCTAATGTTATAAATTTTATGCTCTACGTTTAATGCTTCCTTGTTGCGGTTCACACCATACATTTCTAACCCATTTAAGTCGTAAGAACTGGCTGTTAGCGTTTTAAAAAACTGTGGTAACAATTCCTGCGTGTCCTCGCACCATGTACCAATAAATACTTTGATTTTATACTTTGGCAAAAGAGCGTTCAGTTGTTTTACAGTTTCTTTATTTGGTGTGTATTCTTTGGCTCCTTCTTGCAACCAAGAGCAAGTAGATTCTGCTAATAAATCTTCAAAACTTAACTCGCCACGTAATAAAGGTTTCTCTGTTTTGCTATCATACTCACGTATAAAATCTTGTGCTTGCATGTTCATGCTTAATAGTGTTAGGCTCAATAATGCTAATATGGTTTTCATAATTATTTGTATTTAAACGTTGTTGTTCTTTTTTTCTTTCAAAGCAGTTTTCAAATCTAACATAAAGCCTTTGATTTTTTGTAAATTTTCAATCACGCTCATGTCAGATTGTGTTGATTTTTTTTTGTCTTTAAGTAGCTTTCTAGCACCTTCGATAGTTAGGCGGCGCTCTTTTAGTAAATAAAAAATAAGATTAAGCTGCTTTATATTTTCTTTATTATAGTAGCGATCTCCTTTTTTATTCTTTTTAATTTTTCCTAATTGTTTTGGGAACTCTTTTTCCCAAAAACGTAAGAGCGAAGTATTAACCTCATACATCTTGGCTACTTCAGAAATTGTGTAGTAGACTTTACTCAATGCTTTCTCATCAACCTTTTCTTTTGGCTGTTCTTTTTCGCCAATAGTCAGTTGTTCAAAAAGAGAGAGTTGGTCCATCACATTACAAATTTAACCCGAATTATCTTAATCGAAGCTCTGATTGCCTGCTTGGGATAATTTTACTAGACGTTCATAGTCAGAAGTGGCTAAATCATTGAAGAAGAAGTGAATAGGGTCCACCTTGGTGCCCTTACGCTCCACCTCATAATGTAAGTGTGGCCCAGTGCTTTTGCCTGTGCTTCCTACATATCCTATGACTTGCCCGCGTTTGACCTTTTGACCTTGACTAGCTTTAATCTTGACCATATGAGCGTAATGGGTACGGTAGCCGTAGCCATGTTTAATCCATACTTCATTACCAAAACCACCCGTGCTATAACGCGCTACTTCAATGGTACCATCGCCTGTAGCGTATATTGGGGTGCCTCTCGGAGCGGAGAAATCTAAGCCAGCATGAAACTTGCCTATTTTATAAATAGGATCAATTCTATAACCAAAACCTGAGGCTATTCGCTTCAACTGTTTGTTCGAAACCGGCTGTATCGAAGGTATTGATTGCAACATTTGCTCCTTATTCTCAATCATACTTACGATGGAGTCAAAAGAGTTGTTTTGAATGGTCAATCGTTTTTCAAGCATTTCTAACTTATCCTCCATAGCGTCTAGTAGTTCTATATTACCATAAGGTTGTAGTCTTTTTTCTAAGTCGCGCTGGTCTATAAAACCGTTTCGTACTTCATTGGCCAGCGGCTCGGCTTCAAAGATTACGCGGTATATATCATTATCGCGTTCTTCAATTTGTGTAAGCGTGCGATCTACTCGTTTAAGGTCTTTCGTAAGTAAATCATATTTTTCCTGCAAGCTCCAAAGCTCTTGGCGCATTTCTTGTTCTTTGGGTGAGCCCAAATACTTAAAGGCAAGCGCAACAATAATAGCGGCCGAGACGATAATACCACTTATAATACCTAAGGCATGCAGCACTTTCCGGCGCGTGGGTACCTTGTGTGGTTCAAAGCGTTGAGTTTCTTTGCTAAATACGTATTTTGGTTTTTTAATAGCCATCGGTTACTCGGAGGGATAAATTTAATGCGAAAAGTGGTCATAGCAAGGCAAAGTCACGATACAAACCTTATTTTTGTCTGCGAATATTCGGGATTTAATAACTATGCTTACTGCCAACGAAATACGAGAGAAATTCTTAACCTTTTTTGAATCAAAAGAACATAAGATTGTTCCTAGTGCACCTATTGTGCTCAAGGATGATCCTACACTCATGTTTACCAATGCCGGTATGAATCAATTCAAGGATTATTTTTTAGGAAATAAAAAGGCAGCATTCAAACGAGTGGTGGATACACAAAAATGCTTGCGCGTAAGTGGTAAGCATAATGATTTGGAAGAAGTAGGTGTTGATCACTACCATCATACGATGTTTGAAATGTTAGGCAATTGGAGTTTTGGCGAGTATTTTAAGGCCGAAGCTATTGCATGGAGCTGGGAATTTTTGACAGAAGTATTGGGGCTAGAAAAAGATAGATTATACGCTAGTGTATTCGAAGGTGATAAAGAAGATGGCATACCAGCAAGTGAAGTAGCGTTGAAAGAGTGGCAAAAAATATTACCGCAAGAACAAATTGTTTTTGGTAATAAAAAAGATAATTTCTGGGAAATGGGTGAGACAGGTCCTTGTGGTCCTTGTAGCGAAATACATATCGATATGCGTTCCAACGAAGAGCGTGCCAAAACACCAGGTAAGGATTTGGTCAATATGGATCATGAAGAGGTGATTGAGATTTGGAACAATGTCTTTATTATGTACAACCGTAAGAAGGATAGAAGTCTTGAACCATTGCCCGCTCAGCATGTTGATACTGGCATGGGCTTTGAACGATTGGTGCGTGCATTGCAAGGCAAAAAATCGAATTATGATACGGATGTATTCATGCCTTATATCACGCAAGTAGAAAAAATTACACAGAAGAAATACAAGCAAAGTGCAAGTAAAGAGGATATAGCTTTTCGTGTGATTGCTGATCATATTCGTGCCATATGTTTTACCATTGCTGATGGTCAAATGCCGAGCAATACCGGAGCAGGTTATGTTGTGCGCCGTATATTACGTCGTGCTGTTCGTTATGCCTATTCTTACTTAGATTATAAGAAACCTTTATTGCATGAGTTGGTTCCTATTCTTGCTGAGAGTTTTAAAGATGTATTCCCCGAAGTAAAAAAGCAAGAAGATTTTATAAAGAAAGTTGTTTTTGAGGAGGAGAACAGTTTTCTATCTACTTTGGAAAAAGGCTTGGTGCGCATGGACGAAGCCATGAAGAACTGTAAGGAAATGAGCATTGAAGGAGAATTGGCTTTTGAGTTATATGACACCTTTGGTTTTCCTATAGATTTAACTCGCTTAATTGCGCAAGAGAAAGGATATAAAATAAAAGAAGATGGTTTTGAAAAAGCGATGCTTGCGCAAAAAACGCGTTCCAAAGCAGCCACTACTTTAGATACAGATGATTGGCAAATATTAGATGCTGAAACCAAAAATACCTTTGTTGGTTATGATCATTTAGAAGCTAAGACAAAGGTGTTACAGTATAGAAAAGTGAGTGCTAAGAATAAAACATTTTATCAAATAGTATTGGCCGAAACGCCATTTTATGCTGAGAGTGGAGGTCAAGTTGGTGATAAAGGCTCATTACATTTTGAGGGTAAAATGGTTCAAGTCTTTGACACAAAGAAGGAGAATGATTTGATTCTTCATTTCGTAAAAGAACTGCCTGAAAGTTTAGAGTGTTCTGTTACTGCCGAAGTGAATGCAACCAATCGTAGGGAAACTTCTGAACATCATTCGGCTACGCATTTAATGCATGCTGCATTAAGAAAAATATTGGGAACGCATGTTGCTCAAAAAGGTAGTTTGGTTAATAAAGATCACCTGCGTTTTGACTTTAGTCATATTGAAAAAGTTAGTGAAGAAGAGCAACGGCATATTGAAGAATTAGTCAATCAAAAAATCCGAGAAAATATTCCTGTTGTTATAAAATCAATGAGCAAGGAGGATGCGATGAAAACGGGTGCGATGGCATTGTTCGGAGAAAAGTATGGCGACGAGGTACGCGTAGTTATGATGGGCTTCGACAAGCTCAGCCCGACAGATGAGAAATATTCTATAGAGTTTTGCGGTGGTACTCATGTTGGTAATACCGGTGAGTTAGGATTTTTTAAAATAATTAGCGAAGCCGCTATTGCAGCTGGAGTAAGAAGAATAGAAGCAGTAACTGGCGCCAAAGCAGAAAAGTATATTCATGAGTCATTGGATGATTTGTCAGCGATAAAGCATCAGTTTAAAAATCCAAAATCGATTACGACTGCCGTGCAGCAATTAGCGGATGATAAGAATGCATTACAAAAACAAATAGAAAAGCTAGAGGATAAAATTCGCTGGCAAAAAGTCGATGGACTACTTCAAAACGTTGAGAATATTGGTCAAGTTTCTTTTATTGGAGAAATCGTAGAAGCTAACTCTGGTGATGATGTAAAGAAAATGTGCTTTGCCTTAAAGCAAAAAATAGAAAGCCCAGTAGTGGTCCTTTGTGGAGATATCAATGGAAAGGCTAATGTATGTGTCTTGATTGATGATGATATACAAAAAGAGAAAAACTACTCCGCAAAGCAGTGGATTAAAGATGTGGTTGCTCCGCGAATAAAAGGCGGCGGCGGTGGTCAGGATAATTTTGCATCGGCCGGTGGGCAACTCACCAATCAGTTCGATGAAATTATTACGGAAATAAAATCACAATTAACGTAGCCTTCACCCGTAGAGTATTTACAATAAAATAGATTTGAATAGCATGATGAATAAATTTTCAATAATGATGGTGGTATTGTTTGGGTTAATCTTAACCAGCAATGTTACCAATGCGCAGCCACCGGCAGGACGTAAAGTAATTATTGAAGAGTACGACTCACAAGGAAGACGCATATATAGAGATAACCAAAAAAAGAAGGAAAAGAAAGGTCCTAAAGTAAAAGTATCAACAGAGAATGGTCAAACGGTAAAGACCATAACATTAGGTCCTGTATTAAATCATCCCTTTAACCCAGACACAATAGATAAGGAGAAAATTGTATTGCGCGTATATAAAAAATACGGTAGAATATATGTTTATTATAAAGGCCAATTTCTAACAGCTTATCGTTGTGTATTTGGAAAAAACTTGAAAGGACAAAAATTATTTGAAGGAGATAAACGAACACCAGAAGGTTGGTTTACCATAACCGATGTAAGGAACCATGGCAAGTGGGCAAAGTTTATGGGTATTGATTACCCCAATGAACAATCTCGTAAAAATCACGCCATGGCAAAAGCCAGTGGTAAGATACCGCAGAGTGCTCGTATTGGAGGGTCTGTTGGAATACACGGAGTATGGGCAGGTGGCGATGCAGCCATTAAAGGAAAATTTAATTGGACCGATGGTTGCGTATCATTATCTAATCCTGATGTGCGAGAGCTCGCTCGTATTGTAAGACCTGGTACGCGTATTTGGATTGGTTGGGCTAAGTAAGCGTATAACCCTCGTTCATTTAGTATAGATACATATTAGGCAATTTAGCTTTTTTCAGTTTTGATAAAGTAAGCTTGATTTTATATTTTGCTTGTTTACATTTGTTGGTAATGAAATACTTCTTACCCGTTATAACTTTATTAGTACTAATTAACAGCAAGAAACTCAATGCTCAATTAGGCCAGGCTCATTATAATGACGCTGAGGTTTTGTATAAGCAAGGTAAGTCTTTATCAGCCGCAAAATTATACCAATCATTTATATCTAAAACTCAAGATAGTACAGAGCGATTAGACTTATATCTTAAAATGTCTGGAGCATATACTGCTGCCAAATCTAATGATAAGGCATTAGCCGCCTTGGAGAATGCAAATCTATATTTAGTAGATAATCCAACAACAGCTATTTTATCTAGAATGAGATTGCAATATGCTCAGTATTATTTTTCAATTGGAGATTATGACCAAGCAGCTACTGAGGCAGTTAGTGCATTGGATGATGCTGAGAAGAGTCAAGATCAAGAACAAATATTACGGTGTAATAATCAGTTGGGAAAAATATATTTATTGCAAAAAAATATTGCCAAGGCCAAATCTTATTTTGTTAAGTCGAGGATGCTTGCAGAGAGGCTAAATGACGAATTACTAAGGGCGGATAATGATTGCTTTATGGGGCAGTTGTTATTTGAAAATAAAGAGTACGAGCAAGCCGCTATTAAGATTAAAAAAGCATTGGAAGTCTATGATAGAAATAGTAATAATAGGGGTATTCTTGTTTCTAAGGGCTTTCTTTCGAAGATTTATTTTTTCAGTGGAGATGTCCAACAAGCAACAAAATATAGTTTTGATGTATTGCCTTTGCTCAAGGAATTTGAGTTTGATACAAAAACGCAAAAGCTATTAAACAATACGCAAAAGCTAGCTAAGCTAGCCAAAAGTAAAGATACAACAGCAGCGTTAAAGCAAGCAACAGAGCTGGTCAAAGAAAATATAAGCATAACCGAAAAAAATAATATTGCAGTAAGTATTGAGCAAAAGAAAGGAGTAGTGAACTACATAAAAACAACATTAAACACCCAATCAGCCAAAGTGCAAAAAATAGATACTAGTATCATTGACAATGCAATGAACCTTGTTAATGAACAGGATAGTATGTACCAAGAAGCCTTGCAAAATAGACTTTTGGATATAGAAACCAAATATCAAACTGAGAAAAAGGAAAAAGAATTATTGTTACAAAAAGCTATAAACGATGAGCAAGCTGCTCAGATGCAATTGCAAGTTGGGGGTATTGTTGCTCTTGTAATAGGCTTAGGGATTATTACTTTTTTTTACAGAAAAAACAAAAAGCAAAAGGAAATAATCGCTAATCAAAAAGAAGGGATTAATAATGTAATGGATGGGATGCATCATGGTGTGGAGAATAGTCTAAAGCATGTGCAAAGAGTACTAAGCAATGCAAGGAGTCAGACGAATGACATCCAAGCAAGTACAGTATTAACAGATGCAAGTAGGCGATTAGTGAGCGTGAGCCTGGTATACAAGCATCTTTATGACCATGGTATCATTGGTAAGATTGAGCTTTCTGAGTATTTGAGTGATATAATCAATAGCATGCTAGAGTCGTATAGTGAGCGTATACAAGTTGAGCAAGACATAGTTAAGCCTCTTGAACTTAGCAGAAAATGGGCTTTGCGATTAGGTATTATAGCCCATGAGTTTATTACTAATTCTGTGAAGCATGCTTTTACTGACACCGATAATCCTTCTTTGAGCATAAGCTTAGCCATTGAGAATGATAAAGTAATTTATTCATTAAGCGATAATGGAATAGGTGCAAATGTTAGCCAGTTAGAGAAAAGCGGTTCATTTGGTATTAGAACAATAAGCAATATTGCGCAAGAGCTAAAAGGAGATATAAGTTGGAAAAATGAAAATGGATTAAGTTTGCGTATTAGATTTGACAAAGAAACTATTTCATGAAAAAGAAAATATTAGTTGTAGAGGATGATAAAGGCACTTATGATGAGTTAAAAAATTACTTAGAGTGCAACGATTTTAAGGTAGATGTTTTTACACCCAGTTTTGAAGATGGTATTGCGCGTATAGAAGAAGGGGAGCCTGATATAGTTCTATTAGATATTGAACTCCAGGGTAGTAAGACAGGTATTGATCTTGGGCGTGAGTTAAACAATCATTATAAAATACCGCATATATACATTACCCAATATAACAAGGAGCAATTGATGTATGAAGCTGCTGCGACCTTTCATGTTCACTTTTCTTTAAAGTCAAAATTGTTATTGGAAACTCCAGAACTTATTAATGCAATTAACACAGGGATATTTCAACATTCGCTCAAGAAGGAAACCTTCCTTAGTAAAGATCTTAGAGTAGGCGTGCAGGCACTCAATGGCAAAGAGCGTAAGACTGATGAACTAGAGAGAACCTTTGTCTATTACGAGGACGTTGCTTTCTTTACAAAAGATAAGCTGTTACCAGATTCCTTAAAGCATATTCACACAATGGAAGGATACTGTTGGCTACGAACGGCATCCAACAAAGAATTTCTATACAAAGTTAAAAACATAGATGAGTTATTGCAGATTTTACCAGATAGCTTTATAAAAATATCTCGCTCCACGGTGGTTAATATAAATCCAGATTACATTCAAAAACGAATTAACGGTAATCGCATAGAGATACAGGGTCAAACCTTGCTAATAGACAAACCCTATGCAGCAGCACTTGATGAAAAAATCAGTCAATTTTTTATATAAAATCACACTCGTCGATTTAAAGTAGGGAGACATCGATTAGATGTCTCTTTTTTTGTATTAGTCCTTTTACCTTGAAATGTTTTTTTGATATTTGTTTTCAAATTAAAAATAATGAATATGAAAAAGGGAATGATATTACTAATAACATCAATTTTATTAGGTCTCAATTTGAATGCGCAAGAGATTACAATTGATGAGCCAGAATTTGAAGGAGAAATTGTATTTGTAAAAAACAACGAAGCCTTTGAACTTGATCCTGTAACAACATTTAGTAAATCCGGACAATCTGCTGCACTCATGTTAACAGGTATGGGCAAGGCAAAATCTAAACTAGTTGCGAAAGGTAAAACTTCGAGCTTACAAATCAAACAGTCCGATAAACTGTACTTTATTTATAATCATGGAGATAATTCGACTAATCCTCGTAAAGTAGTACAGTTGCTCAAGTTTGAAATAAAAGGGAAAAATAGAATTTATGTAGTTTCAAGTTCAAGTAGTATAACTGGACAAACACAATCCGGAGTGACCGACGCTATAAAATTTAAAGCAAAAAAGTATGGTGAAGGTTCATATTTAATTGTGGTATCTGATTTAGCACCAGGAGAATACGGTTTCTTTTTAGGAAATAGCGAAACTTATGATGGCAGCTTTTTTACTATAACAGACTAAATTATTTAACAGATGAACTTTATAAGCAAACTTACAGTTGTTCTATTTATACTTTTTCTAACTACAATTAGTATTGTTCAAGCCCAAGATAAAATTGAAGTATGTAATGGAAATACATCATTAGATAAAGATTTTCTTCGAAAAGCAACGACATTCAATTTTGCAGGTATGAATCTGGCTAGATATGATTGGTCTGACAAAAATATTAATTGTCATATAAATAGTTGTGTAAAGTATGATAAAAGAAAGCGATTTCATTTAGTTCTCACTTATACGACCTTGGTTACGGGAGGTACTATGCTTGCTTATGGTGGTCAGATATTTGACTTTGATGATGGTGAAGAAATATTAATTGGAGGATATCTTATCGGAACAGGAATAACAGCCTTGTTTGTAGCAATAAGTAACAAGCGAAAAAGCAATAGACACATGAAAGAAGTATACGAATATTATAGAATGAAAAATTTATTTTAAAGAACTAGAACTATGAAAAAACTAATAATAAGCATCGCAGTAATACTAGTCACTGTTACAACTATTAACGGGCAGACTTTGGAGTTGATTAAGGAATTTAATAATAGACATCAGGGTCATAGTTTTGTTAAGTTTAACAATAAAGTTTTATTCTTAGCGGATGATTCAATTTCAGGAATAGAACTCAGGGTTTCAGATGGAACGTTAATGGGAACGCAAGTTCTAAAGGACATTAATGTAGGAGTGTACCCGAATTTTGGTGCGTTACATATTTCCAACTACCTGTATATAAATTATCATGGGATACTAAATAACGAACTTTACTTTAATGGAATAGATACTGCAAATGGTATTGCTCTTTGGAAAACTGACGGAACAACAGCAGGAACGGTTTTAGTCAAGGATATTAATACTTTTGATTCTCAGCTGAATTCTCTTAATATACCAGCATGTCGTTTTCTTGCAGCCGTTAATAATAAACTACTTTTTATTGCTAATGATTCTATTCATGGGGATGAATTATGGGTAACAGATGGTACGAATAATGGAACCAATTTGTTAAAAGATATCAACCCTTATCCTAATTTTAATGATGGACATGGTTTATTCACGAATAGTGCGCATATTGTTTATAATAATCAATTATATTTTACAGCTAATGATTCTGTACATGGACTTGAGTTATGGGTATCTGATGGAACACCGCAAGGCACTCAGATGGTAATAGATTTAAACACCTATTTAGGATGGCCACAATTTGCTTCTTACAATTCTGGTCCTACTGGATTTACAATATTTAATAATGAACTTTATTTTGTAGCCGCACATCCAGCCGGTTATGGTAACGGACTTCTTTTCAAAACTAATGGCTTAGCCAATGGCACACAATTTTTAGGTGACGACAGTGTTAATTTTAGCCCTAGGTTAATAGGACAAGTCGGTAATAAATTATTCACAGAAATGGGAGGGAAGCTATATTTCAAAGGAACAACATTTAATAATCTTATAGGCTCTGGTTGTGAATTATGGGTAACGGATGGTACTCTAGTAGGGACTCGCGTAGTTAAGGATATTATACCTGGGGTAAAAGGAGGTTTGCCAGACGCGGTCTTAGGAGAAATTGCTAAAGTTAATAATAAATTAGTATTTAGTGCCAGCGATATTTTGCCTAATGCTTCTGCTTTTGACGGTTATGAACTTTGGGTTAGTGATGGAACAGATGCTGGAACAGCTCCACTAAAAGAAACTTACACAATGGGAGTTAATACTTTTTCACCTAAATATTTTACGGAATATAAAAATAGATTATACTTTAATGCTTGGAGTGATTTTAATACTGAGACTCTTTGGGTTACGGATGGGACTACAGCAGGTACCTATCTTTATAAAGATACGATACTGCCTATGAAAGGTGTGCCAATAATTTATAATGACAGATTGTATTTACGGTCGTATGAAAATTTATGGGAGACGGAAGGGGATTCGCTAAGCATGAGGATAGTGCGACCACTCAATGACACTAATACTGCACTTAGAACTTCAATTAGCAGTTCCAATATACAAGTCTATAATGATTATGTTGAATATAATGGATCTCTAATTTTTTCAGCTGATTATTTGTCAAATGGCTATCAACCTTGGAAGCTAACTACAACACCATTAAGTATTGTATCTTATGACAAGAAAAAGTTAGACTTCACGCTTTATCCAAATCCAGCTAAGTCCATTATCAATATAAGTTTAGCGGATAGGCTTGAAAGCACTCAAATTTTTGATTTGAATGGGCGTATGGTTCTGCAAGGAAGCGATAAACAAGTAAATGTTAGTAGCTTGTCTAATGGCTTCTATATTTTAAAAATATATACTAATGAAGGAGTTGGCACTGCCAAGTTTCAAGTAAATAGATAGTTGAATGAATAAACAACTCAATAGTTTATTACAGCAGTTTGGAGTTCCTGAGGGAGATTACTATATTGATGACAAGGGTGTTATAAGAGAAAACGGCCTATTGTCAAGTATAAGTACGGGCATCTATATCGATGATAAAGGATTCTTTAGAAAAGAATCTGGGATGCTTAGTCAAGATGAGTACCTTGGTTATAAAGTCAATAATAATGGCGATATTGTAGAGGAGGGTATATTTTTTGATGATAAAACGGGCTATTATAAAGAAGATAACAAGGTTGAAAAAGAAGGTTTTTGGGGACGTAAAAATGAGGAATATGAGCCGGTGCAAAGAAGTAATAGTTCAATGGCTGCCTCCGATGATTTTTCATGGGTAGTCTTTGTAGTTAAGTATGGTTTCTTAGCTTTTATTTTAGCTATTGTACTCATGTTTTTGGCTTTAGCCGCTCCTCTTGTTATGCTCATTTGGTACTTGGCCATTAAGCGCAGTAATATGTGGATAGCCATTGGTGGTATTTTACTTACCATTTATTTTTTATACGACTATTCTGTAGGTGGTTTCATAACAGGCCAAATAGATGTTGTAGGACAAGATATTAACATGAAACGAATTTTTCTTGGTGCCTATTCATTGATACTTTGCACATTTATAGGTTTCTATTTTGATAAAATTTCTCAACAGCGTATTCCGCTTACAGGGGGTAATCATTTCTATAAATCCAAAGAACAAAACGAACGAAGAAAAATAATTGGTTTAGGTTCAATTACACTTTTAATTATTCTTGTTTTGATAACTTGGTTTTCTGTTTCTGCCAATAATTCATTTGACAATAACCAAGGAGTAGATTATTATGCTAATGCTGAAAATACTTCTGTTTCTGAAAATAACACGAAAGCCAAAGACCAATTTCAACTTAATTGTCAAGACAATATTAGATTCTTTATTGATGCTGAGGACAGTAGAGATTTAGATTTAATACTTCAATTTTACTCGACCAATTTAATACGCTATTGGCATTTAGACTACCCTTCAACAGATCAATTAAAAAAAATGTATCGTGCAAGCTGGAAAAAATCTAGCTATAGCTCCAACAATATATTAAAAATCAATTCCATTGATTATTATACGTATGATATGTACAACGAGTTTACTCGAACATCAAGAAAAACAGGAAAGACAGTTACGATTAACTCTCAAGTTCGGTTTAAATTTGATGAAAATGCACGTGTTGTTGAGGTTTACGGAATAAATTAATATACTTACTATCTATGAAAAATATTTATACTTTTTTAGTACTTCTTCTTTCTATCTGTCACTTGAATGCACAAAATATTAATTGTGGATCAACAGAAATTAATAATCAATTGATGAATAGCAGCCCCGCCATGATGCAAAAGTATCAGCAGGCAGAGCAACTAATACAAAATAACCCTAATGCAAATACTTTGTTGCAGAACGGTACGTACTATTTACCTGTTGTATTTCATGTTATTCATAAGGGAGAACCTTTGGGAACAGGAAGTAATAGATCTGATGCCGAGTTAATTAGTTTCTTGAATAAGCTCAACCAACAGTTTGCCGCATCTTATTCTGGTTTTCCTGATACTAATACCGGAGGTATCAATACTAATATTCAATTTGAATTGGCACAGCGAACAATTAATTGCCTACCAACAAATGGTATTAATCGAATAGATGCCTCAGGTAATTCTAATTATATAAATAATGGGGTCGCATGGGGTAGTTCACCAGGAATATCTCAAACGGATTTAGCCAACTATTCATTTTGGGATAATAGGGAGTACATAAATATCTGGATTGTTCATGACATTAATGGTTGGGTAGCGGGTTATGCGAGTTTCGCTTGGGGTTCCTATTCTTTTGGCAATGGGATTGTTATCGAAAGTTCATATGTAGGGAATACCAATGCAAGTGTTATTACTCATGAAATGGGACATCACTTACACCTCTATCATACTTTTGAGGGGAGTAATGGAACAGTATGTTCTCAAAATAATAATTGTCAAATAGAGGGTGACAGAGTTTGTGACACAGACCCTCATATTCAAAATACAAATTGCACACCAACTCAATTAAATGGTTGTACAGGCTTGCCTTACGGAGATGTAATATTCAATTTTATGTCTTATAATTGTGCAGATAATAGGTTTACTAATGGCCAAAAACAAAGGATGATAAATGCTCTGAATAATGTAGTTCCTTCATTGGTTTATTCACTTGGAGCTCAACCTCCAGTTTTTTCTTTTCCTACAGTTACGCTTTTACCAGATACTATTGGTCCGTATTGTTATGGTACACCTGTTTTGGTAAATGCCATTGTAACAAATGGTGGTAGTAATCCAAATTATAGTTGGCTGTTAAATGGCGGCGGAACATTTGCATCGGGTAGTTCATTCTATTTTATTCCTAATGTAAATGACTCTCTAACTTGCACAATCACCTCAAATTCTCAGTGTGCAAGTTCCCAGATTGTAATGAGTACCCCCCTTACATTTAACGTTATTCCTACATCAAACCCATCGATTATAATTGGTCCGTATAATACGAATATTTGTCAGGGTGACACAGCAACTTTTTCTGCTTTTGTTCAAGACCAGGGAAATAACCCAATTTTTCAATGGAAAGTTAATGGTATAAATGTTGTCGGTAACAATATTCCAAATTTTAGCTACGTTCCAAATAATAATGATAATGTTTCATGTGTCTTAACATCGGACGCACCATGTATAACACAGTCTGGGCCAATGGTTACGAGTAATACAGTTTCGGTTACAACTTTTAATTCAATTACTCCCACTATTTCAATTCAAGGTTATTCAACTGCTTGTGCAGGCTCGAGTAGAACTTTTACTGCTAATATTACTAATGGAGGAGCTGCACCAATTTATCAATGGAAAGTTAATGGTTTAAATGTGGGTACAAACATTGATACCTTCAGTTATTTCCCAAATAATAATGATACAGTTTCGTGTGAACTAATTTCTTCATGGAATTGTGCTGTGCCTTCTATTCTTACCAGTAATTTAATTATAATGACGGTTAATCCTACCTTGGCCGCTTTTATTAGTATAACAACAGCAAATGATACATTATGTGTTGGCTCAACTGCTACTGTGAATATTTCAACTGCTATTGGAGGCTTATTGACTACTTACAATTGGCTGCTAAATGGAAGTAATGTAGGTGGTGGTAATAGTTACAGTTTTACTCCTGCTATGGGCGATTCTATAGTTTGCGTTTTAAATTCTAATCTTGGTTGTTTTAGCCCTTCTAAAGATACTAGTAACGCTATTGTTTTTACAACACTTCCATTCGTAACTCCTTCAATATCTATTGCTCAATCCAAAGATTCGGTTTGTAGTGGTGATAGCGTATCTTTTCAAAGTACTATTAACTATGGTGGTCTTTTACCAAATTACGAATGGAAGGTAAATGGTATCGCTGTAGATACTAATGCAAGTTTCTTATATTATCCCACAAGTGATGATACAATTTTTTGCACTTTAACTTCCAGTGAAGAATGTTTGTTAGCTAATGGTGTTCTTAGCAATACTTTATTAGTTAATACTATTGATTCTGTAACTGCCACTGCCACCTACCTTAGTACAACTAATCCTTTGTGCATCGGCGATACAGTAACCATAGCTGCTAATCTAATTAACACAAATTCATACGGAATAATTGAAAAAAACTGGTTAGTTAATGCTGCAACTAATAGTAATACTGACACACTATCCTACTTGATTAATACAAATCAAAATGCTTTAGCTTATGTTGTCAAATTTAACCAAATACCATTTTGTTATTTAGACTCAACCTTGAATTTATACTTCGATACTTTAAATGCTAATTCTTTACCAGTAAAACCAATTGTAACAAGCAGTGGTAATACCTTAACTGCCAATAATTATACTAATGGACAGGTACAATGGTATGAGACCTTATCAGGAATTATTACAGGAGCTACCAATGCGCAACTAAGCCCAACTGTTAATGGAAACTATTATTGTGTAGCAACAATCAATGGTTGTAGCTCAAAATCTTCAGATACTATCCGGTTTATTCCTGTAGGGTTAAATGTTTATTTTACTCAACAAGATTTGACATTTGTATATCCTAATCCTAATAGTAATGGTATTTTTTTTACAACAGCAAAGTACATTAATGAAAAGTATAAATTATATTCTATAACTGGTGCTATTATAAAGTCAGGATTGTTGGAACCTTCTATGGAACTTATTGATTTATCAAGTGGCATTTATTACCTTAAAATTGCTCGTGTAGGTAAAACGCAGAAAATTTTAATTCAAAGAAGGTAATAATCTTTTTACTTAAAAACCTCCTCAGCAGCCAATAAACTTTCAGGTTTGCCAACGTCCATCAAGATCTTTCCGCTATGATCGTATGCTACAATTTTTTGATTGGCGGCTAAGTCTAGGTAAGTATCAATAATAGAGAATTTTCCACGTTGGTTAATCAATGGAAATATTTTTGAGTTGAAAACTTGTATGCCACTAAATGCAAAATCAATAAGGACTTCGACAGGCTCAGTCTGACCATCGCGTATTACAATTTTTTGTTCACCCGTTTTTTTATTGTGCCAACCAATTAGTTGGTTGTCTTGATCAAATAGTAAACCACGAGAACTTTCTCTATTACTCACAGCCAATGTAGCCATAGCATTATGCTCAATATGATAGTTGTATAAATCGTTTAAATCAAGATCAGTAAGAATATCTACATTCATTACGAAGAAGTTTTCAGCATCGGATAAAAGTGGTGCTGCTTTCAATAAACCGCCACCTGTTTCCAATACTTCATCTGTCTCATCGGAGATAATTGTTTTTATGCCAAAGTCATTTTCTTTTAAAAAGGAAATAATCTGATCCGCAAAGTGATGCACATTGACAATCACCTCTTCAACACCGTAAGACTTTAAATATTCAATGTTCCGTTGTAATAAAGGCTTGCCATTAACAGGTGCCATAGCCTTTGGGTGATTGAGTGTAAATGGTTTTAATCGCGTGCCTAAACCAGCACTAAATAACATTGCTTTTTTCATTAATCGTCGTTGTCTAACACTTTAAGTTTTACCGTTTCAATGCGGGTTTTGGTCACGAGCAATATGTCAAATTCATAGTTGCCTAATAGTATTTTATCCTTTTGTGCAGGAATAGCGTTGTGCTCTTCAATGATATAACCAGATAAGGTTTCAGCATTTTCGGATGGAAGTTCCAGATCAAATTTTTCGTTGATATACTCAACCTCTAAACGACCAGAAAGGATGTATTCGTTTTTAGAAATTTGCTTTTCTATGTATTCATTTTCGTCATGCTCATCTTCAATTTCCCCAAATATTTCCTCGAGTAGATCTTCCATGGTTACAATACCGGCAGTCCCGCCAAACTCATCAACGACCCAGGCAATACTCTTTCTGTTCTTGGTAAATTTATTCAAAAGTTCAACCGCGTGCATAGCTTCTGGTACGGCAGGTATTTTATGAATAAGCTCTTTAAGGTTGAGCTGTTTTTTATAAAAATCTAGGTGATGGATGTAGCCAATGATATTGTCTAAATCATTTTCATAAACCAATAATTTAGAATGCTTACTTTCAATAAAAAGTTCTTTTACTTCGTTAATTGGTGTTGTAATATCCACTCCTTTAATTTCATTTCTGGGGATTAAGCATTCTCGAATTCTAATATTAGAAAGTTCCAACGCATTTTCAAAAAGCTCAACATTTACATCTTGATGGTTTTCATCTTTACCTGTTTTTAGTTGACGCTCGTATTGTTCTAAGTCTATGGGTGCAAATGCTTTTTTAGTATTATCAATTTTTACATTAAATAAATATTTGAGCACAAAGCCGGCAAATCCTTGCAAGCTATTGTTTACTCCATTTAATAAAAAATAAAGAAAGCGTATAGGCACATTGCATACAGCAATCGCTCGCTCACCAATAGATTTAAAAATCCGTTTGCTTAAAATATCTCCTAAAAAAAGAACTACAATTATTACGGCTATGCAACTTAAGCCAAATACAAGCATAATATTATCTTGTAAGAACGGCAAGTATTCGTTGAATACATGCATACTAAGTACTGAAAAAATGACGAGTAGAATAGCAATACCAACAACGCTACCTCCAATGAAGTAGTCTGGATTCTCAACATAATGACTGATCAATTTTGCTGAGCGGTCGCCTTGCTTCTTTTTGTTTTCTAAACCAATCTTATTGGCAGATAGGAATCCGATCTCTAAGCCCGATAAAAAACCGATGAGCAAGAGGCATAACAAGAGGTATAGGAATATCATATTCTTACTGCTAAATTAATCATTTAAAAATTGGCGTACAACAGCAAGTGTTTCTGTAACGGCCACTTCCAATTGATCATTGACTATTACTTGATCAAAATCAGACTTGAAGCTTGTTTCTAGTTCGGCTTTATCCAAGCGCTCCTTGAGCATCTCTGGAGATTCTGTGCCGCGATTAATGAGCCTTTCTTTTAGTATTTCAATAGACGGCGCTTGTATAAATAGGCTCAGCGCTCGCTCACCAAAAAAGGTTTTGAGCGTTTTAGCACCTTTTACATCAATATCTACAAGTGGCGTTTTGCCTGCTTGCCAAGTCTCTTCTAACTTTTCATGCAAGGTGCCATAATATTTATCTTGGTATACCATTTCATACTCGGCAAAAGCATCTTGTGCTATTTTCTCTCGAAATAATTCTGGGCTTAAAAAGTAGTAATCTGCACCATCAACTTCGCCTGGGCGAGGATTACGCGTGGTAGCACTAACGCTAAATTGTAATGCAGGTAGTTGTGCTAATACTTGGCGAACAATAGTCGTTTTGCCTGAGCCAGAAGGCGCGGTAACGATTATGATTTTTTGTTCCAAAACTTATTTTAATAGTTTGTCTAAATCTGCTTTAGCATCCTCAGCACGATTGTACTTACCAATGATTGTTCCGTTGCCATCAATTAAAAAACATTGTGGTACAAACTTTACACCATAAATACTTGCGCCATCACTTTTCCAACCGCCTAAGTCACTTACGTGCCAATCCCAGCTAAGCTTATCTTTTTCAATCGCTTTAATCCACTTGTCTTTATTCTTATCTAGGCTTACGCTAAAAATGGTAAATCCTTTCTTAGCACCTTTATATTTTTTGTCTTTATACTCATCATAGAACTTAACCATACCTGGGTTAGCTCGGCGACATGGTCCACACCAGCTTGCCCAGAAGTCAATCAATACAATACGTTTTTTATTGACCTTAGAAAGTTTAATTATTTTTCCTTCAGGACTTTCATAAGCCAATTCAGGTGCTTTTTGTCCAACTTCAATTTTCTTATTTGAGTATTGACCAAAAGCCGTGAGTGAAATGCAAGCTATAAGTGCTAGTAAAATTATTTTTTTCATACTTAATATTATATTGATTGTTCGAGCAGTTGAGTAAACGAACAAGGCCGTAAAAATAAGCAATTTGTATGCTTTTCAGTTCACAACAAAAGGGTATATGGAAAGATTTAACAAGGAATAAATCTGCTCTTAATCACGCTCATTTACCGCGTAACCATTTTTCCAAGCCATAATACGAGCATAACTTTCGTTAATACGTGACATTGGAATTTCGCCATTCAAGACCATTTTTTTAATAGTTGCATGTACATTGCTTGCGCTGTACTTATTAGCTCCAGGTATATTGTTGCTAAACATTAAGATGTCTACACCTGCTAAAATTGCTTTTTTGATACTTGTTTTAAAGCCGTAATGCTTGCTTATAGCGCCCATTTGCATATCATCTGTAATAATTACGCCATTGTAGCCCATTTTCTCACGTAGTAAATCATTCATTATTTTCTTAGAAAGGGTAGCAGGCAATTTGCTAGGATCTAATTGTGTATTGATAATATGCGCGGTCATAATAGCGCCTACTTTACCTTGGCCAATTAGTATTTTATAAGGTTCTAATTCTTTCTCCGTCCAGTACTTGCTTACATCAGCTATGCCCAAGTGAGAATCGGTACGACTGTTACCGTGGCCAGGAAAATGCTTCATAACTGTTTTTACTTCTTTATCATTATGTGCATCAATATATAAGCCAGCTATGTGTGCTACTACATTAGGATTGGTTGAGAAACAACGCTTGCGCTTACCTAAAACAGGACAAGTAGGATTATGTAAGTCTAGCACAGGTGCATAGTTTACATTAATACCCATATCGCTACAAGCACTTGCTATGGTGTTGGCTACAAACTTCGTATAAGAGTCTTTGTTCTGTAGTCCCACATTTCTTGCCGATGTCATGGCTTTAAAACCGTATTTCGTTTTTAATCTGTTGACAGCGCCACCTTCTTGATCTATTGATATAAGCAATGGAGTGCTTGTTGCATTTTGCAACATCGTAGTCATTGCTTTTAATCGCTCTTGCGATTTGTAAGAGCTTATATTGTACTCGTATAATAGTACACCACCAACCATGCCGCTGCGCACATACTTGTATATACTATTGCTTTCGGCTACACTTTTGCCTTGCATACCAATCATAATCATTTGACCAATTTTTTGATCTAGACTTACGCTGTCCGTTCTAAAAGCCTGTGCGCTCCAGCTTATTACAAATAATACGAGTAATACAATACCTTTTTTCATTAGCTCAAAGATATAGGAGTTGTTTATGTTGGTTTATTTATTAAATGTTATTTAAGTAAATAATTAATTGCGCTGTCAATTAACTTTACATCTTCCGATGAGCAATAAAAATTTAGAAAACAAAGGTTTTAGTACGCACTGTATTCATGCCGGGCAAAAAGCCAATGAAAGCCGAAGCCATATTACACCCATATATGCAAGTAGTACTTACTTAATGGATGATGCGCAATACGGTGTGGATTTATTTACAGGTAAGCGAGATGCTTATGTATATGGTCGTTTTGGTAATCCTAATACCAATGAAGTAGAAGATAAAATTGCGGCATTAGAAACCTACGGTTTAAAAAATACTGCTGGCGAGCCATTACAAGCCAAAGCAATATTACATGCTTCAGGTATGGCTGCGATTAGTACTTGCTTATTGGCAAGTCTAACATCTGGCAATAAAATACTTACACACTTTTCTTTATACGGTGGTACACAAGAGCTCTTGGACAAAGTATTGCCTGCATTAAATATCGAAGCAACACATTGCGACTTTAAACAATTAGATGAAGTTGAAAAACAGTTGGCCTCCGACAAAACGATCCAATTGGTATATATAGAAACGCCCGCTAATCCATCTTTGGCTTGTGTAGATATTGAAGCGATATGTGCCTTGGCAAAAAAGTATGGTATAATAGTGATGTGTGATAACACATTTGCCACACCATACTTGCAGCAACCCTTTGCTTTTGGTGTAGATTATATTATACACTCAACCACTAAGTTCTTAAATGGTCATGGTACCGCTATTGGTGGTGTATTACTTGGTACAGATTTAGATATGATGAATACCAAAATGACGAAGCATCATAGATTATTAGGCGGTAATGGAAATGCATTTGATGCTTTTCTATTAAATACAGGTATAAAAACCTTGGCGTTACGCATGGATAAACATTGTAGTAATGCCGAGCAAGTGGCTCATTTTTTGGAACAACACAAAGCCGTTGAAAAAGTAAATTATCTAGGCTTAGCAAGTCACGAAGATTATGCCTTAGCCAAAAAACAAATGAAGCATGCTGGAGCCATGTTGAGTTTTGAAGTGAAGGGTGGTACCGATAATTATCGGTACGAAAATGCCAAACTTTTTATTAATCATTTAAAATTAAGCACGCATGCTGTAAGTTTAGGTACTGTTGATACCTTAATATCTCATCCTGCGAGTACAACACATGCTGGCGTAACCCCAGAGATTAAGGAGCAGTCTGGCATTAGCGATGGCTTGATTCGCATGAGTGTAGGCTTGGAAAATGTGGAGGATATTATTGATGACTTAGAAAACGCGCTGAACCATTGCAACATATAGAACCTTATTATAATTGGCGGCATTTATACATTGCGGAGGAAGATGAGCACTCACCCTTTTTTGGAACAGAGCATAGCGAGTTCGAATATTCTCAAACGGTTTATAATTATTATGTGCACCCGCAATGGGATGCCTTTGGTTCAGAGAATATTTACATGAAAGTTATTTATGTAGATTATGATACCAACTATGCCATTATAGAATTACTAGGTGAGTGGAACGATGCAATAGCCAATGATGTAATGTACCTCAAGCGTAATATTATTGATTTGATGTTGCGTCAAGGCATTAAAAAGTACCTTTTTATTGCTGAGAATGTTTTGAGTTTTTATGCCGATGATGAAAGTTATTATGAAGAGTGGTATGAAGAGTTGGAGGGTGAAGGCTGGATAACGATTATGAACTTGCCCCATCCGAGTCTAGAAGAGTTTTTAGAATCTAGGATTAAAGATTATTTACGCTTCGAACAATTAGACAATTGGCGCACTTATAAGCCGCACGATTTATTTACGTTAATAGATAATAAGCGTTTGTTGGATTAATTAATTTGTGCTTTTTTTCAAAGAAAAATATATAGTCAAAACCTATATCTTTTCCATTTATTATAGTTTATATCTATAGCTATTGGTGACATAGCCATGACAATTTTATTACCTTAGCCGACTAAACGGAAAACAATATTATGGATAATCAAAGTGGTGATATAAGTAAGTGCCCATTTATGAGCGGCGCTAAAAACCAAACAGCCGGTGCAGGACCAATGAATAGAGATTGGTGGCCTAACTCATTAAAATTAAATATTCTTAGACAAAATGATACCAAGGTGAATCCTATGGACCCTGATTTTGACTACGCTGCTGAGTTTAAAAGTTTAGATCTAAAAGCATTAAAAAAAGAGTTGACCGACTTGATGACTGATTCACAAGATTGGTGGCCAGCCGATTATGGTCACTACGGTGGTTTCTTTATACGTATGGCTTGGCATAGTGCCGGTACTTATAGAATTCAAGATGGTCGCGGTGGAGCAGCTTCTGGATCACAACGATTTGCACCATTGAATAGCTGGCCAGATAATGGCAACTTGGATAAAGCACGCTTATTACTTTGGCCCATTAAGCAGAAATATGGGCGCAAAATTTCTTGGGCAGATCTCATGATCTTGGCAGGAAATGTAGCTATTGAATCTATGGGTGGTAAGACATTTGGTTTTGCTGGTGGCCGTGCTGATGTATGGCAACCCGAAGAAGATATTTATTGGGGAAGTGAAACGAACTGGGGCGATAACGAAGCGCGTTATAAAGATGGTGATTTAGAGTCTCCATTGGGTGCAGTAATGATGGGTTGGATTTATGTAAATCCTGAAGGGCCGAATGGTGACCCTAATCCATTAGCATCAGCTAAGAATGTTAGAGAAACATTTGCAAGAATGGCTATGAATGATGAAGAGACTGTAGCTTTAGTTGCTGGTGGCCACACATTTGGTAAGGCACATGGTGCAGCTGATCCAGGCAAGTATGTAGGCAAAGAACCGGCAGGAGCTCCTATAGAGGAAATGAGCACAGGTTGGAAAAATACCTATCAAAGCGGAAAAGGTGATGATACGATTACGAGTGGAATAGAAGGTGCTTGGACCCCTAACCCTGACAAATGGGATCATGATTACTTTAGAGTATTATTAGATTACGAGTGGGAGTTAACACAAAGCCCGGCTGGTGCAAAGCAATGGAGACCCAAAGACTCTTCTAATCCCGATAAAGCTCCGATGGCACATGATGCAACGAAGCAACAAGATTTAATGATGACTACAGCAGATATAGCTTTAAAAATGGACCCTGCTTATCATAAAATTTCTCAGCATTTTAGAAACAATCCAGAAGCATTTGAAGATGCATTTGCTCGTGCTTGGTTTAAACTAACGCATAGAGATATGGGTCCGATTGATCGTTATTTAGGAGAAGAGGTACCGACAGAAGAATTGATCTGGCAAGATCCTGTACCTAAGGCTAGTTATACATTAACAGATTCTGATATTGCTGATTTGAAAAAAGCGATTGAAGATTCTACTTTGAGTATTGCTCAATTAGTAAAAACAGCTTGGGCATCGGCTTCTACTTATCGAAATTCTGATATGCGAGGTGGTGCTAATGGTGGTCGTATTCGATTGGCGCCACAAAAATTCTGGGAGGCTAACAACCCAACGGAGTTAAACGCTACCTTGGATATATATGAAGGCATTAAAAAAGGATTTGACAGTGGAGACAAAACAGTTTCTATTGCTGATCTAATTGTATTGGGTGGAAGCGTTGGAATAGAACATGCCGCAAAAAATGCAGGACATACCATAAGCGTTCCATTTGCAGCAGGACGTGGTGATGCTACGGCTGAGCATACGGATGTAGAATCATTTGCCGTATTAGAACCGATGGCTGATGGCTTTAGAAATTTCCAAAAGAAAAATACAGGTCTAAGTGCTGAAGAAATGTTGATTGATAAGGCCAACTTATTAAACTTAACTGCTCCAGAAATGACGGTATTAGTGGGTGGCTTGCGCGTATTAAATGCTAACTATGATGGTTCTAAGCATGGTGTATTTACAAAAGAAGCAGAGAAATTAAATAATCACTTCTTTGTAAATTTATTAGACATGAGCACCACTTGGAAAGCTACTTCTGCAGATGATTCAGTATTTGAAGGAAGCAATCGTGCCACGGGCGAAAAGCTTTGGACAGGTACAAGAGCTGATTTAATCTTTGGGTCCAATACGGAGCTTCGTGCCATTGCCGAAGTATACGCTTGTGCAGATGCTAACGAGAAATTTGTACATGATTTTGTAGCTGCTTGGACGAAGGTGATGAATGCCGATCGTTTTGATTTGGCTTAGATGCTATTAGACCTGTGAGGTTTTAAAAACCTCACAGGTCTTTCGTACTCAAAGGAGACGCTGGCGTCTCCTTTTTTTGTTTTTTGCTTCTGAATTATGTTTTGTAATGACAACTGATTGTGTATTTATTCCAATACATACAAAAGACACTTCGAAAAAATCTGAATGTTTTTATTCAAGTGTTCAGTATCCAGTTTAGTCTTCCTTATAAGGTGCTAAGCACTTAGAAGTAATAACACAACCTCAGAGCACTGGCCAAGCTATACCATGAAATTTTACGCTAACTTTTTTAATGTGTTTGTGCTTTAGTTGTTCAGACTATTAAGATATATTTTTTACAAAGTACATTTATACTTATGAGAAGCTATTGGGAGAAAAATCAATTTTCTTTTTTTAATAATATTGTTATTGGTTCTGGACTTGCAGGTCTTTTTACTGCTTTAAATTTAAAGCAAAAATTTCCCAATGAGCGGGTTTTAATCCTTAGCAAAGGATGGATAGGACGGGGTGCAAGTACTAAAAATGCAGGTTTTGCCTGTATGGGATCTATTACAGAATTGGAAGATGATTTAAGTCACAGTTCGGAAGAGGAGATTATTACACTATTCGAAATGCGGTACAAAGGTCTGCAAATAATGCGCCAAGAATTGGGAAATGTGCCTATTGGTTATGAGGATAATGGAAGTTATGAGTTATTAGAAAATGCTAATGATCTAGCAAAAATAAAAAGGTGGAATAAGGCCTTGCAGTTCATTGAAAGGAAAGATGCCTTTTCTGTAGCCAATATGAATAAGTTTTCATTTAAGGGTTTTGCTGCAGCTATTCAAAATGAATTAGAAGGTTCTATTGATACAGGCAAGATGATTTATACTTTATTACAAAAGGTTCAATCTTTGGGTGTTGAGTTTATGCAACAAACAGAGTTGAACGCCTTTGAAAAAATAGGTGATCGATATGTATTGCAGACTAGTCAAGATATACAATTGAGTTGTGAGCGGCTCATACTTTGTACCAATGCATTTACAAAAGAGCTGCTGCCAACATTAGATATAAAACCAGGTAGAGGCCAAGTAATAATTACGAAGCCAATAGAAAACCTGCCAATTAAAGGCATTTATCATTTTGATCAAGGCTATTATTATTTTAGAGAAATAGATGGTCGGGTACTTTTTGGCGGAGGACGTCAGTTAGATATAGAAGGCGAAGAGACGCATCAATTAGGAGGGAATAAATTGATATTAGAAGATTTGAAAAGGAAATTGAAAGAAAATATATTACCCCATATAGCCTTTGAAATTGATTATAGCTGGAGTGGTATCATGGCTTTTCATGAAAATAAAAAACCGATCTGCAAAGAAGTACAAGACAACTTATTTGTCTTGGCAGGTTTCGGTGGTATGGGTGTGGCCTTGGCTCCTTTTATGGCTAAGGAATTGGTAGGTAAGATTTAATTGGGATAAATAAATTTATTAATCAATAATTACCCTTTGCGTAAGCTTTAAATTATCATTTGATTGAAGTTCCAAAATATAAATACCTGCTGTTAACTTACCTGTACTGATTTTTAATCTTGATGTTGTTAAATTCCTCTTTTTACTAATAACCTGCCCTTGCATATTGGATAGCTGATATGCTTGTATCTTTTTATTGCTCTGATTACTAACTACGTTTAATACATTATGAGTAGGGTTGGGAAAAACCTGGAAGTGGTCAGAAAGTGTAAGCTGAGAAACAGACTCTGGAAATGATTTTGAACAGTAATAATTTATTTCGTCTTGGTTAATTGCTCGGTCATATATTCTAACTTCATCAATAACACCCTTAAACCAGAACGGATATAATGTTGAAGTAGAACTATAGCCTATTGTCAATTCATCACTATTTATTTGTTTGTTTGTAACTTCTAAAGTGTAACGCAATACACCATTTACATAAATTCTTGTTGAGTCGTCACCATCATAAATTCCAACAATACAATCCCAATTATTTAAAGCGACATGTGGAGTATTATTTGCTACTGCATTAATAGCTGGACCGGTTGCATTACCATTACCATTATAATCAAATCTAAAATTATGATTTGTGGTATCTTCAAAATTACAATCATTGGTAAGTGTCTGAGATGTACGAATTGAATAATGGCTAACATTGCTTGTGCTAATATCAGCACCCTTGGCAATGATTACATTATTGTAACAAAATCCATCATAAAAGCCCTGCATCTTAACTTTAACGCAAATTGACATCGCTCCCGTTGGGTTTAAGCTATTGGAATTTGGAATGGAAATATGATCTGAATTACCATTGAAATAATAAGCACTATTCGGAATATTGTTTTCGTCAGATGTAAGAGTAGCTCCTGAAATAATGCCATTATTTCCATTGCCAGATGCATCTTGCGCATTGCCACTAAATGGTAAATAAAGTTGCAAACCTTGATTCATATTTACTTGCGCATTCACTTGAAAAATTGAAGTGAATACTAGAACAAAAAGAAATACTTTTTTCATAGCTCGAATATATACTATAAATCTTCCATCTTATGCCCGCCCTTAAATATCTTACCTGATATAATTAAAGAAAAGAATGCATTAAAATCATCAGAAGTCTTGAAGTATATCAATGGTATGATAAAGAGTAAGGAGCAGCTAATACTTTTAATTAAAACGTTTATTCCAATGGATGCAAGAAACGAACCTATGCGTTCATTGAGCGCTTGGCTATAAAAATCAGGAATGAAGGTAGTGATAGCGATTGCGCAACTGGCAAATAATATCATTGATAAATACTTTTTAGTAAAACAATGGAAGCCAAATTTTTTATAAATGAAAATAGTTTTTAATCCATTGAAGGTTATTAAAGCAGCTGTTACGGCCAATGCTGCTCCGTTCATACCATAAATATTTATTAGATATATGTTAAGTAATATGGTTACAATAAAGCTCAAAATTGTAAAGTAGAGCATCCAACGATAGTATTTTGAGCTGAATAGAATTTCACTATTTAACCCAAAGCTCATGTCTAGTAAGCGGCCAAAAGCTATGATGTACAATACCGTTTTTTCTTTGCTATATATATCTGGTAATACCGCAAAAAAGTTATCGGCATTGACAACGATTATTGAAAAAATGAATAAGCCAATAAGGAGTAGATTAATGCTTAGTTTTCTGTTGAGGTCAGCGATTTTTTTAATGTCATTGTTGTTCCATGCTTCTAAAATTATTGGTTGGGCAATGTAGGCAATGGAACGATAAGGCACATTAATCATAGCGCCAAGTATCATTGGGCGGCCGTAAATGCCTAATGCGCCTAAGCCGAGATACATAGGTAAAATGATGGCGTCTGAAAAATTTTGAAAAGTGGAAATGAAAGCCATGCCCATTGCATTGGCAGCATAACTAAACTGTGCTTTTAAATGCTTATTTCCTTTTTTAAATAGCTTAGCATGGCCAAAGCGAAAACCTAAATTTTTATAAGTGTAATAGAAAAGTGCAATGAAGGAGATTACGTATGTAAGTACATAGAATAATATAAAATGTATCTCACTTAAGAAGTGAAGTGCCAGCAGGCAAAATGTACTAATGAGTAAAAAACGAGTAAGGATCTCTCTAATGAAAGTGGGCACTGCTACACGTAACTTAACCATACAATAATAGTCTAGATAAAAAGTGAGCGCTTGAAGAATAACTAATGGAGGAATAATGTAATAGTAGTTTGTAAATAACTCAGATTTATTCGGGTAGATTTTTACAAGTTGATCTTTAAACAAGAAAAAAAGTATGCCAAATAGAAGTCCAGCGCCGATGATGCGCGTAAAGGCATAGGAATTGTAAGCGTTAATTCGATTCTCGTCCTCAAGTTCTGTGTAATAACGAAATAAAACATTGGCTAAGCCTAAAAGAGGTAGTAATGAAAAAACAGAAACGACGCTAAAGACTAGTTGGTAAAAGCCAAGGTATCTTTCTTCTAAAATATTGGGTAATATGATTAAAAAGAATAGTGCTCCAAAGCCAATTCCCAAATAGCTTACGATACTTCCTTTTAAGCTCTGTCTTTTTATTACACCCATCTGTAATGCTTACTCGGTTTTTTCGTACACGGCTAGTATCGATGCTCCATTTATATTCTTTCTATTCAAGTAAAAGAACAATTTATAAAATGGTTTTAAAACTTTGCCAACGATAGAATCATTATGCTTTTCTCTTATATAGATATTGGTGTAACTATTATAATAGCTAAGCGTTTGTTTTTCTATATGCATTGGTTTTATTGGAAATGTCTTTGACAAATCTTCTAAGGAAGCTTTATCCCACCAGCACATGTGATGCGGTGGCCAATTCATCGTGTGATATCGGTCGTAGGTCAGATAGTATGGCTCATTATTAGGCACCGCGATGATAAGCTTGCCTCCAACTTTAAGTGTTTTTGTGGCTGCGTCTAGGAACGATTTTACATTTGGAATGTGTTCTAGAATTTGAAAGGCAGTAACGACATCATATTTGTTTTCATTGTCTTGCGCATGCTCTTCTATCGTCTGATTATTTATTTTTAATCCATTTTTCAATCCACTTTGAACGGCATGCTCATTAAAGTCTAGTCCTTGAACTTCATTAAGATCAGTCGATATTTTTTTTAAGAATAATCCCTCTCCACAACCGATATCAAGTATTTTATCTTCTTTCCCTTGACAGTATTTTTCGGCAATGTCATATTCCCACTTTTCTTTTGAATAGTACCAAGGAAACTTTTCTAACTTTTCATAGAATGGCCCTTGTCCGGCAATATGTTGAGGATGAAAAAAACGATAGTTCGTATCTGGGCATTGATATAGTTCAACTTTTTGTACGGATGATAATTCAACACTTACGTCTATACCTATTTCCGAATTATACTTTTCCAACAAGACCTCCTTATCTAAGGAGTCAATCAATGTGGCCGGATTGCCTGTAATTGGAGAACTTACGTTTTTCATGAGTGGTAAAAATAGATAATTATCTATTGCCTTCGCAAAAAATTCATGAAGCTTTAAGTTTTTATATAAGAGTTCTATGCAAGATTAATTGGCTCGGGCTTATATTAAGAATTGTTAGTTGCGCTGTACTTATATTTGATATTCAATACTTGTAGTTGATGTATGCAATTGTAAGATTGAATAGTTTTCGTTTTAACTCGTATGAATATTAGTAAGCTTTATTATCCATTATTTGCAGCCAAGCGCTATTTGGAACAGCTTATAATGTGGCCATTTGTGCTAATGGGCCGGTTTATAGCGCGTATTAAACCACTGAATAAGGAATATGATTTTATATTATTTTTTCCTTTTTATCATATTGGTGGTGCCGAAAGAGTAAATGCTGAAATTGTACAAGCCTTAAGCGATCAACGTATTTTGATCGTGTTTACCAAGAAGTCGGATAACAATGGCATGCGTCATTTTTTTGAACACAAGAATGCAGATATTGTAGACATTAGTCAATGGGTAGATAATAAATACCTCTATTTCCTAAATTTCATTTATCGAGGGCGTTATGCTCAGTACATCAATACGCAAGCCGATCTGAATGGTATGTTTATAGGTCAATGCAATTTTGGATATAAACTTACACCGCATGTAAGTCGTACAATTAATATTACAGATTTGGTACATAACTGTATTAAAGAATTTACGTGGGTATGGGCACCATTCTTTCCGTTTATTGATAAGCGTGTAGTTATTTCCGAACATTTTTTATCTGCATTTTCAAAGGCACATGAGCACTATGGTATGCCTTCGACTTGGATTGATAAGTACACCGTTATTCATAATTGCTTAGAGTATATTCCGAATCAAAAAATGGTAAGGTCATTTGATACACCATTAAAGTTTTATTATGCAGGACGTGGTGGTGAGCACAAGCGACTGTGGTTGTTATTCGAAATTATAGAAAAATGCTACGAACTAAAACTCCCAGTCCAATTCTCATTAGCCGGATCATTTATTGATGAGTTACCTGAATCTATAAAAGAGAAAGATATATTTATCGGTGAGTTGCATGGCGGAGACGAGATGTATCAATTTCACAAGGATAATGATATACTGTTAATGACTTCGGGTACAGAAGGTTTCCCAATTGTTTTAATGGAGGCTATGGCATTTGGAGCCCTAGGTATCGTGCCAGCTGTTGGCGGCATACCCGATTCTATAACGCATATGAAAACGGGTATTTTATTGCATAATGTACAGGATGAAAAACAATTTGTAATGGAAGCTTTAGAACAAATAAGATGGTGTGTTGAAAATAAGCAAGAGATTATAAAAATAACGGATAATGCGTTTGCCCTTTTAGAAGAACGGTTCACGAAGAAAAAATTTGCGGAGAACTACCGCGCACTTTTTGGTTTTAAGCCAATGTCATAACTTTAATAAGAATCTCAAATGAAAATCCTCTTAATTAATTATTATTGGCCACCTTGTGGAGGACCGGCAGTACAGCGTTGGTTAAATATAATGCGCTACTTTAGTTCGAAAGACATGGCATGCTCGGTTATAACAATTGATGAGAAGGTAGCAACATTTCCTTCAATAGACTTGTCATTATTAGAGTCAGTTCCAGAAAGTATCAATGTTTATAGAACAGACAGTAGCGAACTGTTTAATGTATATAAAAAGTATATTGGTAAAGGAAAGGTGCCATCTAATGGTTTAGGAGATGAGCCTAACCCAACATTTATGCAAAAGGTTGCTCGTTTTGTTAGAGGAAATTTATTCCTGCCCGATCCAAGAAAAGGGTGGAATAAACATGCATATAAACAAGCTGAAGAAATTATTCTTAAAGAAGGAATAGATGTTATTGTAACTGCTGGTCCGCCTCATTCTACTCATTTAGTTGCTAAGCAATTAAAAAAGAAATATGATTTCATTTGGCATATGGATCTGCATGATTATTGGTATGATGTATGGTATCTCAATCGTTTTTATAGAACAAAGCTAGCTGCCTCCTTTGATAAGAAAATAATGATGAAATGCGTTGCGGCTGCCGACTCTATTACTACAGACTGTAAGCATTATGCTCAAGACGTTATAAATGAAAATCCGGCTTCAAAAGGAAAAGTTCACCCACACACAATGGGTTATAATGAAGAGTTGTTTTTAGGAAAAGGTACTAGAACGCAGGATAAATTTATCATCACTTACATAGGAACCATTACCGAGGATTATAATATCAAAGGATTTTTTAGTGCGTTGCGATCATTTTTAGACGAAGAAAATAATCCGTTATTTGAGTTTCGATTTGCCGGGTCTGCGTCGCCCTATTTTACACGTTTGATTAATGATTATGGATTAAACGATCAGTTTGTCAATCAAGGTTATATGAAGCATAAGGATGTCATAGAATTATTAAAACAGTCGACCGTATTATTATTGGCTAATCCGCAAACGGTTGATGAAGTGCGCATTGTTCCGGGTAAAATATATGAATATCTTGCTGCACGCAAACCAATTATTAGCATATCCGCACATGATAGTGAGAATGAATGGATATTAAACGAGTGTGATGGCGGGAAAAATTTTGAACGAAACGAGGAAGAAGAAATAATGAATTATCTTACTCAATTGTATAAGCAATGGCAAGATAATAAAAGCTTAGATTATGCATATAGTGATGAAGCGGCTTATAAAAAATATGGTCGTGATGTTGAATCTCAGCAGTTGCTAGAACGCTTTAATAAACTTACTAAGGCCAAGTCTTAAACAAACAATTTCTCCAATCCTTTAAACCCTAAACGTGGGCTTGTATTCTTCCAAAGAATATCAAAAATGGTTTGAGCGATGGGTAGCTCCAATCCTTCTTTACCACTAACAGATGCAATGCCTCGGCTGGCAAAATAACCTTCGGCTTCCATATTCATTTCAAGCTTAGTTGTTTTTACACTGTAGCCTTTGCCAATATAATTGCCAAAGGTTCTATTACGACTATACATCGAATAACAGGTAACCAACAGGTCACCTAGGTAGGCACTGGTATTGTAATGATGCTGTTGTTCAGTGGCCATTACATCCATAAAATTTTGTAACTCAGCAAAACAGTTGGTTATATATACACTTTGAAAATTGTCGCCATAATCTAAGCCATGAGCGATTCCTGCACCTAATGCATAGATGTTCTTTAGTACCGCTGCGTATTGAATACCTTTTACATCTTTACTACAAATAGTATGTAAGTAATGTGTTTTAAAACATGCGGCTATTTCTTCTGTTGTTGTTTCATCATAACCGCCAAAGGTTAAGTAGGATAGTTTTTCCGAAGCTACCTCTTCGGCATGGCAAGGACCTGTTATACAGAAGTAGTTTTCTTTTTCAAGAGAATAATTATTACGCAGGTAGTGGTTCATAAGTTCATGCGCATCACCTACCAAACCTTTAGTAGCCGAGAGTACTTTTTTTGCGGCAAATGCCTTCTTATCTAAACCATCAAATACTGCAGGGATATAAGCCGATGGAATACCAATGAGTATAACTTCACCCTCAGTAATAGATTTATTTAAATCAGTTGTTGGTTCAATATAATCCATATTATACTCAACCGAAGTGAGATAATTAGGGTTATGCGCATGCTCTACTAAATGTTCAACGGAGCTTTCGCTACGCATCCACCAACATACTTTTATTTTATTATCGGTTAATAATTTTACTAAAGCCGAACTCCAACTACCATTACCAAGTACTGTAAATTTTTTCATCAGGTATTGTAAAGATACAATGTCTAAACTTTATTAATTCTTTAATATTTAATGGACAAGTATTTTGTCTACCTGTTGTTCACCTTTAGATTGTAATTTTAGTATATAAATAGCGGCTGGCAAATAATCAAAGTTTTTGAGAAATGCTGAATTTACTTTTGTTTCAAATACTAATTCTCCATTCGTTGAGTATAAAGAGAGTGAGCCATTAAAATGTTGAATATTCAAACTATTATTATTGAATGAATATTTTATTGCTGTTTTACTATAAATATTTTCGTTAGTTGCCCAATTACAATTACCTGATTGCCCGAAGTTACTCTGAGGGTATTTTATCATCTCATTTTCAGAATAGCACTTTAATATTCCATTATGTTCAAAATGTTTGAGTGGTCCAAAGAAACCTCGTTCGCCTCCTATGCCTTCAATGATAGGATTGAGTGCCAACGGTAAACCAGCAGGCGCGTAATTATGTCTTCGGTGCCAATGGCTACCTATTAGAATACTATCTATACTCATTAGAATAAGTGTGCCTTGATTGGCATAAGCAGTTTTAAGTGTGTCTCCAACTGTTAAGTTGAAATCATATAAAAGTGTATCATTAGGAATGTTGTATAAGTATACTTTCTTTTGAGCAGAGTCATTTCTTATGTATCTATTAGTTGTAGAACTATTAAATGAGTTGGCGCCATCACAAAAAACGGAAATTGATGTTGCAGAACCAAAAGAATTCATTTTAGCATATTGCCTCCCGTTGATTAGTGTATCTTTTTCATAGCTGTGATAGCTATGACAAGTAGCTGGCCTCATGCCTTCGCTCTTGTAATAATAAGTAGTGTTCTTTAATGGTATTGGTCTATAAGTTATTTGAGCAAATACAGTAATGCTTATCATTAAACTTATTACAAGAATTAAAAAACGTTTCACACCTTAAATCTACCACTTACGCAGTTTTAATTCTATACTTTCTAACAAAAAATAATACCAACCCAAGCAACAACAACACAGGCCAGATAGTAAGTAAGCCAATTAAGATATTCTCGCAGATATGCCAACCACCTATAAGAGCATTGGCTAATCCAATATGTATAGGTGTGCGGTAATTCTTGGCAGTTAGGCTTGTTTTGGTTTTTATTACAGGCAAGGCATTTAATCTAATATCAAACCACAAATACTTTGTTTCATAATTCAGTTTGGCGGCTGTGGCTTTGGATTTAATAGCGTCTATGGCATTATCATTGTCGTAAGAAATGTTCTTAGAGGAGCCTTTGTGTTCTTTTACTTTAGCACTTTGGTCATAGATTTTTGCTCGTTGTTTTTTCTCCCATATATTTTCAGTTACGTCTTCATCACTAATTTTTAATGAACTTATAGTAGCATCTGCATTTAAAATATAATTGATAAAACTATCGGCATAAGCAATAGGTATGCGTACAGATAAGCTTGAACGTGGGAGTAATTTTTCGATTGTAACGGTACTGTCCATACTTTTTTGATAACTGTCTTGCGTATAGCTGTCATTGTTTATTTCATACTTATGTACGTAGCCGTTTATTGGTTTTAGGGCTTGTTTTAATTCAATGATGGATCGTTCTAATTGGTTTACTTCTAATTGAATACTAGCTGTTTTAATAATATCCCGAGTGTCACCTTCGTAATGAGCATCATCATTTGAGCTTATGCCTTGTGATGCTTCCGCTAAAGAATAATCGGCATGATTGCAAGAATTGAAAAATATTAAAACGCTAAATGCAGCGATTAGAAAAAAGGTCATTTGTTTCATAATAAGATTTATATATTAATCCGTGCGATACGAAAAACGTAACCTCAGATTGCTGTTAAAGAAATTGGAAGAAAATCATAATATGAAAATGTTGAGCTTTACTCATTATTGCTCTTGCACCAATGCTATTTGTGTCAAGACAAAAAGTAAAGAGCACAAAGCGATTATTATCACTCCTTTGATATCTCAATTTCACAATAAAAGTGACAACTACTCAGTACTAAGTACCAAGTACTAATTACCTTTACACCCGCATGAGTATTACTAAAAATTATTCCTCACAGGAAGCAGAACAAAAATGGTACGAGCATTGGAACAAACAGGGTTATTTTAACTCAGAACCCAATGATAAAGAGGCTTATACAATTGTAATGCCTCCGCCAAATGTCACCGGTATATTGCACATGGGCCATGCTTTGAATAATTCTGTACAGGATGTACTCATTCGTTTTGCCAAATTACGCGGTTTTAATACTTGTTGGGTACCCGGAACCGATCATGCTTCTATTGCTACAGAGGCAAAAGTGGTTGCGATGCTCAAAGAAAAAGGCATAGATAAAAATAACTTGAGCCGTGAAGAATTTTTGGAGCATGCCTTTGAATGGAAAGAAAAATATGGCGGTATTATATTGCAACAGTTGAAGAAGTTAGGTTGTTCATTGGATTGGAACCGTGTGAACTTTACCATGGACGATCACTATTATGAGGCTGTAATAGATGTATTTATAGATTTATTTCAAAAAGGAAAAATATACCGTGGCGTAAAAATGATCAATTGGGATCCGAGTGCAAAAACAGCACTGAGTGATGAGGAGGTTGTTCATAAGCAGGTAAATTCTAAGTTGGTATATATCAAATATCCAATGGCTGATAATCCAAAGGAGTTTATGACCATTGCGACGGTTCGTCCCGAAACGATCTTGGGTGATGTTGCTATAGCCGTGCATCCTGAAGATGAACGATTTAAAGATTTAGTAGGCAAGAAATGTTTAGTGCCATTAATCAATAGGGAAATTCCAATTATTGCAGATGATTATATTGATATAGAATTTGGAACGGGTTGCTTAAAGGTGACACCGGCGCATGATATTAATGATTTTAATATTGGACAAAAACACAACTTAGAAGTTATAGATACCTTGAACGAAGACGGTACGATGAGCGAAGCCGCACAATTATATATTGGCATGGATCGCTTTGATGTACGTAAGCAAATAGTAAAAGATTTAGAAGAGAATGGCTCTGTAGAAAAAGTTGAAGATTATCAAAATCAAGTTGGTTTTAGTGAGCGTACCGATGCGGTCATTGAACCACGCTTAAGTATGCAGTGGTGGTGCGACATGAAGGATATGGCTAAGCCGGCCTTGGATGTTGTAATGAATGATGAAGTAAAATTCTATCCGGCGAAGTTTAAGAATACTTATAAGCACTGGATGGATGGCGACAATATTAGAGATTGGTGTATTAGCCGTCAGCTTTGGTGGGGACAGCGTATCCCGGCTTATTATGACAATGCGGGCAATATGGCTATCGCTAAATCTAAAGAAGAAGCTTACGAAAAATTAAAAATTAAAAATTCAACATTAAAAATTGACGAAGTCAGACAAGACGAAGATGTGCTTGATACATGGTTTTCTTCTTGGTTATGGCCATTGGAAGTTTTTGATTGGAATAATCCCGAAGCTTCGAGTAAAGAAAATAAAGATGTGGATTATTATTATCCAACCGCAACCTTGGTTACCGCTCCAGATATTATTTTCTTCTGGGTGGCGCGTATGATTATGGCGGGCATGGAATACAAGAAAACGATTCCGTTTAAGCAAGTCTATTTTACAGGAATCGTGCGCGATAGTAAGGGCCGAAAAATGAGTAAGCAATTGGGTAATTCTCCCGATTTATTAGGATTGATAGAAAAGCATGGCGCAGATACCGTACGCTTCGGTGTGATGATTGCAGCGCCCGCGGGCAATGATGTATTATTCGACGAAAGTGGTATTGAGCAAGGCGAAAAATTTGTAAATAAAATATGGAATGCGCTCAAGCTCATTAAAATGTTTGAGGATAAAGTTGGCGATGCAGACACAAATGATGCTTCATTTGCCAATGCATGGTTTGCTAATAATATGGAGGCTGTTAAGGCAGAAGTTGAAGCTGACTTAAAACAGTTTAAATTAAGTGAAGCCTTGAAGAAAATCTATTCATTGATTTGGAACGATTACTGTTCTTGGTATTTAGAGTTTATTAAACCGAACCGTGAAGGCTTTATTTCTAAAGAAACCTTGGCCCAAGCAAAAATCTATTTCGAAGAGTTATTAAAACTATTGCATCCGTTTATGCCTTTTGCTACAGAGGAAATGTATCATTTGGTAAACGAACGAGCCGAAGGAAATGACTTAATGTCTGAGAGCCTAGCCTATGCCAAAGAGGCTGACAAAAAAATGGTTGATGCGGGTGCTTTGTTACAAAAGATTGTAACCCAAGTGCGTGATGCGCGTATAAAGAATAAATTAAAGTACACGGATGAAATTGAAATACATTTTGCTGAAAATAAAAAGGACAAATTACAAGCCTTTGAAACACTCTTGGCAAGCCAAGTAAATGCAAAAGCAATTCATTATACATCAGAAGATGTAAGTGGGATCAATTTTGTTGTGGATGATATTCAAGCTGTTATCACTTCTGAAGTTGAAATTGATAGCTCAGTGCAGCTTGAAAGGTTAAATAAAGAGTTAGGACGAGTTGCCAGTCTTTTAAAATCAGCCGAAAAAAAATTAAGCAACGAACGATTTATTCAAAATGCCAAGATAGAAGTTAGAACAAGTGAGTCAAATAAGTATATACAATCTTATGAAAAAAGAGGTATAATATTAAACTCTATTAGAAATATAAAAACATACAAGTTTGAACTAGACCCTTTGGAATTAGAAGTAATTGAGGTGGTTGAACAATTGGATAATAATAAAATTTATTTCGAAATAAAACAAGATTCAGAGAATGTTGACATCTTTAGGTCACAAAATTGGATTTATAATAATGTTTCAACAATTATGAATGGTCAAATCGAATTAAGGAGCATATTAATTAATTTAAATTCATCAAGACTTGCTTACGAAAATGCTTTCAAAAATGGCTTTGACTATAATTCGATTAAGGAGTATCAAAAAGTAGAAATTCAAAATTCAATTCTTATAGAATATATGAATAAGAATATTTCTGATTCGTATGAATTATTTCAGGGAGAATGCGGATCAGATTTCATAAATCTGTCAAGTTATATTGAGGCCAATATTCGATTGTTACGAAATAGTTTGATTTAGTATTCAATGGTTCTAAAACTTTGATTTAAAAAAATACTATTGTCAAAAGTTGAAATTAACTCTATTATATTAAAGTACTATTTATAATTTATCAAGAAACAATTAATATCTTTAATATTATTCTTTAGATTGTCTATAAATATGAATAGTAAAGAATCATTTTCTTTAATTAGTCGGCCCTTAAAAACGCCTTATTTTTAGTGCTATAATTTTTAAATTAGTAAAATATATTCCTAAGGTGTACCTGTTAAAGCAGAAAACGATTTTTAAATAAAGCCCGAAAGTATTCTTTAGGAGTTTACTCATTAATTTTTTGAAGTTAAACCCAGCC